>CATMNW010000253.1 GCA_950071875.1 uncultured Erythrobacteraceae bacterium
ATGCCGTTCATTCGGAGCGGTCCTGCACGGCAGAAGTCGTGGATTGCGAAACCTCTTCTGCCGAGCGGTCGTCTACCCGCGAGGGACTTGCTTCTTCCGCCAGGCCTTCGGGCTGCCTCGCCGCGACACGCGCCTCGGCTTCGACCCGGTCGAAGATTTCCTCGTCACGCGACGGAGCGGGCGCGACGGTTTCTCCCTGCGCCGCGGCATATGCACGATATTTGGCATCAAGGCGCTGCTGGGCAGTGCCGCCCCATTGTTCCTCAAGCGGGCGAAGTGCTTCCATTCCCTTGGCGGGATCGAACATGAAGGTCATCACGTCACGGGCAATCGGGTATGCGGCACCGGATCCGCCACCATGTTCGATCACGACGGCACCGGCATATTTCGGCTTGTCGAAGGGCGCGAAGAACACGAACAATCCGTGATCGCGATACTTCCAGGGGCCCGTCTTGCCGTTGGAAACGCTCAAGGAAACCACCTGGGCAGTACCGGTCTTGCCAGCCATCTTGATATCGTCGAACGGCAATCGCGCACGCCCGGCAGTACCGGGCCCGTTGACGACATCGCTCATCGCCTGCCGCACGTATCCGATTTCATCGGCGCTGAAATCGAAATGCTCGAACTGCTGCTTTTCGTCGGTCAGCGTGAGCCTGGGCATAACCTTGTACCCGGTCGCCATTCGCGCACTCATCACGGCAAGCTGCAACGGACTCGTCAGATAGTAGCCCTGTCCGATAGAAGAATTGACCGTGTCATAGGGTTGCCACGCACTGTCATGGCGCCGCTGCTTCCATTCGGGCGAGGGTACCGTACCGAAAAACTGGCTCTGGACCGGCAGAGGATATTCTTCGCCAAGCCCCATCTTCTTCGCCCATTTGGCCACCTGGTCGAAACCGACCTGCTGGGCAAAATGATAGAAATAGCTGTCGCAGCTTTGATAGATAGCCTTGGCCATGTCGACGCGGCCATGATTGCTCCAGCAGTTGAAGAAGCGATTTCCGATACGCCGACCGCCGCCGCACATGATGGCTTCGTCCGGCTTGATGCCCGCATCCAGAAAGGCCATGCAGTGCATCGGCTTTACCGTCGATCCGGGGGGATAAAGCCCTTTCAGAACCTTGTTGCGCAGCGGGACGCGTTCGTCGTCGCGCAGCATCGCATATTCGACCCTTCCGATACCCTGCGAAAAGCTGTTTGGGTCGAAGCTGGGCATCGAGGCCATGCACAATACATCGCCGGTATCGCAATCCATGACCACGACCGAACCGCTTTCCAGACCGATGCGACGGGCAGCATAATCCTGTAGAGGGCCATCGATCGTCAGGCGCACCGGATCGCCCTGGACATCTTCGCGCGTTTCGAGGTCGCGAACGATCCTGCCCGATGCGGTCACTTCGACCCGTCGTGCCCCGGGAATGCCCCGCAATTCCTGCTCGAACTGCTTTTCCAGCGCATCCTTCCCGATCTTGTAGCCCGGCGTGACCAAAAGGGGATTGCGATCCTGTTCGGCATATTCCTCGGCATTTGCAGTCCCGACATAACCGAGCAAGTGGCCTACCGTCGGACCGGTAGGATAGAGGCGGGAAAAGCCGCGCTGCGGGACGACTCCGGGAAGGTCGGGAAGCCGAACACTGACCGCGGCGAAATCGTCATAACTGATGCCCGAAGCGATCTCGACCGGTTGGTAGCCTGGTCCGTCATCGATGCGTTTCCGGATATCGGCGGCCTGGTTTTCATCCAGGTTCAGGATTTTCGTAAGTGCAGCGATGGTCGCATCACTATCGGGCGTGCGTTCGGGGATGATATCGACGCGAAAGTCCGCGCGGTTCGAGGCTAGAGGCGCACCGTTACGGTCGAGGATCCAGCCGCGGCGCGGTGGTATCAGCGAGAGATTGACCCGATTGCTCTCGCTTTCCAGTTCGTATTTCTCGTTCTCCGCAATGGCGATGTAGCCCATGCGGGCAGCGAGTAAAACGCCCAGACCGCCCATGGCCGTGCCGATGACGAACGTGCGTCGGTCGAACGCGTTATCCAGCGTCGATTGCGTCACGACTTCGCGTGGCCGGGCCTTCTTGCGGAAGCGCATCAGAGCGCCTTCCAGCGCGTCAGGCGCACACGGTCGAGGAGGGCGACAAGCCGCGCAGTTATCGGGAAAATCAGAACGGTAAGCACGAGTTGCGGAGCCAGGGCGATAAGCGAATGCAAATTGGGCTGACCGCCCGAAAGAAGCCAGCCGGTCAGTATGTAAACCATGATGAATATACCGGCAGTGAACCAGTCCTGCCAGAAGGCGCGCCATGGAAGCCGGGTTTCGACGAGTTCGATACCTATCATGACGAGCGACCAGGTGAACATGGCAAAACCAAAGGGTTGGCCACTGAACAGGTCGTCGACAAGGCCAAGTGGCAGGCCCGCCCAGACGGGCATAAGCCCAGGCCGGACTAGCCGCCAGCTCAATAGCATAAGCAGACCAAGTGGTGGCACCATCGGCAAGGCCGCGGCGACTACAAAGATCGGCAGGATCGATGCAATTAGGATCGACGACCAGGGTATCAGATTGGCCAGCAGGGGAGAGTGGGAGCGGTTAATCCGGCTGCCATAGGCATCGCTGCGTGCGCGTGGATCGTTGCGCTCCATCAGTCGTCAAGCTCCCGCTCGACCGGAGCCGCAGCCCCGATAGCTGCCTCGGGTTCGTAGATCGGCTGCACACTCACGAAATCGGTTGCCGCCGGATCGCTTATGATCCGTGCAAGACCGCCATCGTCGGTGGTCTCGGTAAGGATCGCGACGGCGATTCCCGGGGGATAGTATCCGCCTGCACCGCTGGTCACGAATACATCGCCCGGCTCGAGCGGATTGATGCCCAGGTTGATCAGCTTGATGCGAATGAGGCTGTCTCCGCGCCCCTCCGCGAACGCGACCACTTCGTCTTTCGACCGGCGGACGGGCAGGACGCTTTCGGAGTCGGTCAGCAGGAGAACGCGGGAGCTGGCGCTACCGACTTCCAGGATCCGTCCCACCACTCCGCGGGGAGAGCGCACGGGCATGCCGACTTCGACACCATCTGCCGAACCTGCGCCAAGGTAAGCGAACCGTCGTGTGCTGGTCGAAGTCGAACCGACAAGCCGCGCAACCGCGACCGGCCGGGTGTCCTTGTCCTGAAGGTCGAGCAAACCTTTCAGACGTGCGTTTTCCTGTTTGACCGCCTCGGCTTCCGCCAACCGGATACGCGCAATTTCCATTTCGCGTTTCAGATCGGCATTCTTGGAACCGGCGCGGTAATACCCGCTGACGGTGTCCCAGAGGCCCTTGGACCCGGTCCGGACCGTGGCGGCGGTTTCGGTGGCTGGCGAAACACCACTTTGGGCTGCACCGCGAAGGCCACCGAACAACTGCGGCTGAAAAAACGACAGGGCGAGCAGGATCGCCCCGATCAGCGCGCCGATGCCCGCGATCACATATCCGGTGAAGAGGTTGTACTGCGCCCTGCGAGAATACCCCGAGCGCCGTGAGCCTGTCGGCGCCATCCCCTGCCTTCCTTTAAGCCGTCATCAGGACGCCGCGATAGATCGGGTCCTCCATTGCGCGGCCGGTACCCAATGCCACGCAGGACAGCGGATCTTCGGCAATCGTGACCGGCAGACCGGTTTCGTCGCGCAGATAATCGTCGAGCCCGCCGATCAGCGCGCCGCCGCCGGTAAGAACAATGCCTTGGTCCACGATATCGGCAGCCAGTTCGGGGGCAGTGTTTTCCAGCGCGATACGAACGCCCTCGACAATCGCTCCGATAGGTTCGTTGAGCGCTTCGGCAATGTGGCCCTGGTTGATCGAAATTTCTTTGGGAACGCCGTTCACCAGATCGCGACCCTTGATGGTGATGCTTTCACCGGTTCCGTCTTCCGGGGGACGGGCAACACCGAAATCCTTCTTGATCCGTTCGGCCGTCGCATCGCCGATCAGAAGATTGTGGTGTCGACGGACATAGGAAACGATCGCTTCGTCCATCTTGTCGCCGCCGGTGCGGACCGAAGTTGTGTAAGCAAGACCGCGCAGCGACAGGACTGCAACCTCAGTCGTACCGCCACCGATATCGACGACCATCGAACCTACCGGTTCGGTCACCGGCATATCTGCGCCGATGGCTGCGGCCATGGGTTCGAGGATGAGGTAGACCTGCGACGCACCTGCATTTGATGCGG
>CATMNW010000254.1 GCA_950071875.1 uncultured Erythrobacteraceae bacterium
CCCCCGCCGCCGTATTCTTCGGCGATGTCGAGGCACAGCAGTCCCGCGGCGCCGGCCTTGGTCCAGAACTCGCGGTCGACCTGGTGCTGCGCGGCCCAACGGTCCTGGTTCGGGGTGGCTTCCTTGCGGAAGAACTCGGCGGCGTGCTTACGCAGCAGCGCCTGATCGTCGGTCTCCCACGGGGAGCGGTAATCGGGGAACAGCTCGCTCATGATCGGTCCTACTTTCCGGTGAATTCGGGGGCGCGCTTGGCGAGGAACGCGGCCTGGCCCTCGCGGCTGTCGGCGGAATGGTCGCGATTGTCGCCCATCACGAACACGTTACCATCGGGCACGGTGATTTCGGCGAAATTATCGAGTTCCTGGTTCTGGTGGTCGATGACCAGATAGGTCGCGCCATTGGGGAGCGTTTCGCGCAGCACCGGGACCCGGCATACCCGCTCACCATTTTCTGTCGCGCGAAAGTCGTCGAAACCGAAACCGTCGCAACGCGAATTTTCATCGAGCGGAAGCGCGATGGCCGGTTCGACCTTCTGTTCGACCGGTTCGCCATTGAGAATTATCTGCCCATTGCGAACGGCAATGCGATCACCCGGCAATGCCACCACGCGCTTGATATAATCTTCGTCCCTTTGGGGATGCACGGGAATAACGATATCGCCGTATTCAGGCGTGCTCCCCGCGACCCGCCAGTCACCGCGAGGGGCGAGATGGAAGCTGATCGAGCTCCAGTTCCAACCATAGGGATATTTGCTGACCACCAATCGGTCCCCCACTAGAAGGTTGGGGAGCATCGATTCCGACGGGATGTAGAACGGTTTGGCGATGAAGCTGTGGAAGGCGAAAACGGCCAGCAGCATTAGCGCCAGGCCGCGAATTTCCGCGAACCAGTCGACTTTGTCGTCGGGTTTGTCTTTGGTTTTCTTGGTCACTGCCGGTGTGCCGGTGATCACTTTGGTAAGGCTTCGATGATGACGTAGGCCTGCGCCCATGGGTGATCATCGGTGAGCGTAAGATGAATGCGCGCCTCATGGCCGTCCGGCACCATTTCGGCAAGCCTTTCCGCAGCCCCGCCAGCCAGGGCGAGTGTAGGCGCACCGGATTTGGCGTTCCCCACGCCAATGTCTTTCATGAAGACCCCCCGCCGAAAGCCTGTACCCACTGCCTTGGAGAATGCCTCCTTTGCAGCAAACCGCTTGGCGTAGGTTCCCGCGATGGTGAAGGGGCGGCGGCGTGCCTTCGCCCGTTCGATTTCGGTGAAAACCCGATTTTCGAAACGTTCGCCGAACCGATCGAGCGAATTCTGGATGCGTTCGATGTTACAAAGGTCGGAACCGAGGCCGATAATCATGGGGCGGATGTCCAATGGCAGATAGTATCGCCAGCTTGAAAATTGATCATGCGCCTGAATGCTTCGGCCAGAAGACCTGCGAAGCCAATCAGGCCCGCGGCAGGCAAAACCAGTTCATCCCATCCCGCACTCATGCGTTTTTCGCTGCCGGCATTCACGAAGACGACCAAGGGAACAACGACCAGGAAAAGAATGAATGTCGCTCTGACCGAACGCCAGACGCTTAGGGCGTAGTCAGTTGACACCTATCTTGCCTCGTCCATCAGGTTGCGCATGCGGCGTACGGCAGCTTCCAGTCCTACGAACACCGCTTCCCCGACAAGGTAGTGACCGATGTTCAATTCGGCGAGGTCGGGGATGGCGGCAATGGGTTTCACGTTTTCATAGGTAAGGCCATGTCCGGCGTGAGGCTCGATCCCCATTTCGCGTGCAAGCCTGGACATCGACCTGATACGTTCAAGCTCGCTGGCTTCGCGCTCGGCATCGCCATCGAGCCCCGCATGTGCATATTCGCCAGTGTGGAATTCGACGACTGGCGCCCGGAGGCGCTGAGCTGCTTCCAATTGGCGCTCGCTCGCCTCGATGAACAGCGACACGCGAATTCCGCTGTCCGTCAGACGCGAAACTATCGGGGCCAACTGGTTGTGCAGCCCTGCAGCGTCCAGTCCGCCTTCGGTCGTGCGTTCCTCGCGCTTTTCGGGGACAATGCAGGCAGCGTGCGGCTGATGCCGCAATGCGATCTCCAGCATCTCTTCGGTCGCTGCCATCTCGAGATTCAGGGGAAGATCGGTTGCTGCCTGTATGCGTTTCAGATCAGCATCGCGAATATGGCGGCGATCCTCGCGAAGATGAGCGGTAATCCCGTCCCCCCCAACCGCAGCGACGATCTCGGCGGCCCGTACGGGATCGGGATGGTCGCCGCCCCGCGCATTCCGGATGGTCGCGACATGGTCGATATTGACTCCGAGGCGTAGTGATCCGGTCAAGCTGCGCGGCTTCCCGGCTTGGTGACTTCGATTGCGGCGAGTTCGTCCGGGACTTCATCTTCCGCGTACGTCGGGAAGGCGATGTCCACCAACGGAAAGAACGGTACTGCAAGATCGGCAGTGCCATTGCTGCGATCCACGAGGGCGACTTCGGCAATCACTTCACCGCCTTCACGCCCGACTGCGGCAATCGCTTCGCGGCTGGACAGCCCAGTGGTCACTACGTCCTCCACCATAAGGACCTTGGCTCCGGGTTCGATGCGAAATCCCCGGCGCAGGTGGAATTCCCCTTCGGGTCGTTCGAGGAACATGGCGTCTTTGCCCAGTGCACGGCCCATTTCCTGACCGATTATAATGCCGCCCATCGCAGGGCTGACCACCACGTCGATCGCATTGCGGATGTCGCGCGGGATCTTCTGGGCCAGCGCAAAAGCCAGCCTTCCTGCGCGTTCGGGGTTCATCAGGACCCGCGCGCATTGCAGGTAATGCCCGCTATGCCGCCCGCTCGATAGTTTGAAGTGACCTTCGAGCAGGGCTTCGCTGGCGCGGAATTCGTGGAGGATATCTTCGTCTGTCATCGCGAGAGCGTCCAAAGCGCTTTGCGCGTGATTGCGCAAGAGGCAAAGGTGGTTGCACATTTTTATCGGCCTGCCGCTTGAGGCATACGCATTGTCTGCCTATAGGGCGGGCGAAACCGGGCCCTGCGACAGGGGCGTGTCCCCTCGTGTTCGAGGGATTCGCAAAGGCAATAGGCCCGGAATGAGACATGACACGAAAGAGTGCCAAGACGATGAAAATTCTCGGCTCCCTCAACGGGTTCCACCGGACTGTAGCAAGCCTGGCGATGGCCGGCATGCTGGCCTTCGGCGCGCAGGGCGCCATCGCACAGGATGCAGCAGGGGCGGAAGCCGTTGCGCAGCTCGAACAGGTCGACCCCGCTGAAGCAGCCGAAGCATCCAGCGAAGACGTTGGCGCCGGTTCGGGTGCCTACACGCCGATGAAGCCAACCGAAGGCAAGGGTATGCCCATCGCTGCCGGTATCGACGTGCAGGACCAGTACTCGCCAATCGGGCACCAGGCGAACGCACTTCACATCTGGCTCGTTTGGATCATGGCGATAATCAGCATCTTCGTGCTGGCGCTGTTCGTCTGGGTCATCCTCAAGTACAACAAGCGTTCCAACCCCGTACCTTCAAAGACCAGTCACAACACGACCATCGAAGTGATCTGGACCGTGGTTCCTGCGTTGATCCTGCTGGCGATCGCAGTGCCTTCGATCGGCCTCCTGCGCGCTCAGTACGAAAGCCCGCCGAAGGATGCGATCACCATCAAGGCGACCGGGTACCAGTGGTATTGGGGTTATTCCTATCCGGACAATGGCGACTTCGAGATCATCTCGAACATGCTCACTGCTGAAGAAGCTGACGCACGCGGCGAACCGCACCAGTTGGCAGTCGACAATCGCATGGTAGTGCCCGCCGGCGTTCCGATCCGCCTGCAGACCACCGCTGCGGACGTGATCCATTCCTTCGCCGTGCCGAGCCTCTGGTTCAAGCTCGACTCCGTCCCGGGTCGCCTGAACGAGAAGATGCTCTTCATCGACGAGCCGGGCGTCTATTATGGTCAGTGTTCGGAACTGTGCGGCGCGCGTCATGGCTACATGCCGATCGCGGTCGAGGCATTGCCCCGTGACAAATTCGAACAATGGGTTCTGGAACAGCCGGGCGGCACGCTTGGCGAACCGGCGATGACGGACGTCAACATGCCGGTCCAGGAGCCCGAATCGGCTGTTCCCGGCGCAGCGGGGGCTCCGCGCCCCGACAGCGCGCTTGAGG
>CATMNW010000255.1 GCA_950071875.1 uncultured Erythrobacteraceae bacterium
CCGCCGTATCGCCCGCCATCGGCAGCACGCGCTTCGTGTCCAACCCGGGCGTTCAGCAGGCGATTGGAAAGACGACCAAGCCGGCCGCTCCGCGCGTAGCAGGTTCGGCAGGTCGGACTTCGCCAGAGGCGCCAGCTACGTTCGTGCGCAATGGCGATTTCAATGTGCAGCTCGGTTCGTACTTTTCGATGTCCGATGCCAACGAGGCATGGAAAACATTCCAGAAGCGTTACCCCGAACTGGGCGACGCCGAACGTGTGATCACCAAGGCTCGGGTCAACGGCAAGATCTATTATCGCGTCGCAGCGGCAGGTTTTGCAAAGGCTTCGGCGCAATCGATGTGCCGCACCGTGAAGGGCAAAGGCGGCGGTTGCATCGCCTACGCGGCTGACCGACCGCTTCCGGGCGCAATCAATGTCATGGATAACGAAGTACGGGTCGCAGCGCGCTAAGAGAATTCCGCGCTATCAACCGTACCATCGAGTGGCCCCGTCCGGAGCGATCCGGGCGGGGTCTTTTCCTTTTTTACAGGTCGACAGGCACACCACCCTTGTAGAGCGCGGTGACCCGTCCCTGCGTGGGCTGCCCGTCGAATGGTGTATTGCCCGCTGTCGCCTCCATCTTGGCGCTTTGGATCACCCAAGGTTTGTCGGGATCGACAATCGCGACGTCGGCTTCGCTGCCCGCAGCGAGAACACCGGAATTCACTCCGAGAATGCGCGCAGGCGCGGTTGCAACCAGATCGAAAGCGCGGACCAGGTCGATGATTTCGTCACGAACAAGCGAGAGTGTCATCGACAACAAGGTTTCGGCACCCGCCATGCCTGGCTCGGAATCTGAGAAAGGCAAACGCTTGTCTTCGGGTCCACGCGGATCATGGCCGCTCGAAATGATATCGATGGTTCCATCGGCAATCGCTTCGCGCACGGCTTGGCGGTCATTCTCGCTGCGCAGAGGCGGCGACAACCGGGCGAAGGTTCGAAAATCGACAGTGGCGAGGTCGGAAAGCACGAAATGCGCGGGCGTCACACCGCAGGTGACCTTAACGCCGCGCCCCTTGGCCTTACGCACAATATCCAGTCCCATGCGGGTCGTTACCTGGCGGAAATGGATACGCGCATCGGCCATCTCGGCGAGCGCAATATCACGACTGAGCGCAATCGCTTCCGCTTCGGCCGGCGCGCTCGGCAGTCCGCGCCGGGTCGCGACCTCGCCCGCAGTCGCCACAGCACCACCCACCAGGGCTGCGTCCTCCGCGTGGCCGATCACCACCATGTCGAGCATGGACGCATATTGGAGCAGCCGCAGCATCGCGCCGGAATCAGCGACCCACTGGCGCCCAGTCGCCACGCCTTGGGCGCCCGCCTCGCGCATAAGCGCCAGTTCGGCAATTTCCCTTCCATCGAGGCCACGTGTCGCAGCCGCGAGCGGGTGGACCCAGAAGTCTGGTTTCCCGCTCTTGGCTATGTAGGAAACCCTGCTCGGCAGATCGAGCGGGGGAGACTGGTCGGGCATGAGCGCCGCGCGTGTGATACCGCCGAAATGGAAGGCGGGCTTGTCGATGGCGAATACGCCTAGATCGACGAGACCGGGTGCGACCAGCTTCCCCTTCGCGGTGACAGTCTCGTCGCCGTCCAGCGCCCCGGTGCCGATCGATTCAATGCCGCCGGCGACCATTCGCAATGAACCCTCTCGAAGGCCGTCGGGCGTGACCAGCGTACCGCCGGTGATCGTGAGGGGCCGCTGCTGCTTCATGCTGGTACTCCCCATCCATCGACAGCCCTGGCGCGACGGGTAAGCACGTCCAGCGCAGCCATCCGGATCGCTACGCCCATTTCGACCTGCCTGGTTATGATCGACCGGTCGATCATGTCGGCAACTTCACTGTCGATCTCTACCCCCCGGTTCATCGGACCGGGGTGCATGACCAAGGCATCCGGCTTCGCATTGGCGAGGCGATTTTTCGTAAGACCGTAAAGATGGTGATATTCGCGCGCCGAAGGGATGAATTGCCCGCTCATCCGTTCGGTCTGAAGGCGCAGCATCATCGCTACATCGGCCCCTTCCAGCGCGGCGTCGAAATCGTGAAACACTTCTGCGCCCATCATTTCGATCCCCGCCGGCATCAGTGCAGGTGGGGCGCACAGACGCACCGTCGCCCCAAGGGCCTGCAAGCACAGCAGATTCGATCGAGCCACGCGGCTGTGCAGGATGTCCCCGCAGATAACGATTACGAGCCCGGTGAAATCTTCGGCAGCTTCCCCGCGTTCTCGCAGCGCATCGCGCAAAGCCAGTGCATCCAGCAGACCTTGCGTCGGGTGTTCGTGCTGGCCGTCTCCGGCATTCAGAACCGGGCAGTCGACCTTGTCCGCAATCAGTTGCGTCGCGCCGCTCGACCCATGACGGATCACAATCGCGTCGGCGCGCATGGCGTTGAGCGTGATCGCCGTGTCGATCAGCGTTTCGCCCTTCTTCACGCTGGAGGTAGCGGCGTGCATGTTGACGACATCCGCGCCTAATCGCTTGCCTGCTATCTCGAAGCTCAACAGCGTTCGAGTGGAATTTTCGAAGAAGGCGTTGATCACTGTCAGGCCCGACAGCAAGCTTTCGTGCTTGGCCGCCTGTCGGTTCAAGGCGACCCAATGCTCGGCCTCGTCAAGAAGGAACAGGATTTCGTGCCGTTCCAACTGTCCGATACCGATCAAGTCGCGGTGCGGGAACGCTAGGCCGCCCGCAGGATAGCGGGCCGCATGAGGCGATTTTGGCGTCGATGTCATTGAGACCACGCCCTTAGTCGAGGGCTATCGGGCGCTCAAGCGCTTTCCGTCTGGCAATGCGCAACATGCTACCCTAACTCCCTGCCGAACAGGAGATTACTCGCATGCAATTCGCTGGAAAGGTCTGGCGCCTCTTGGTCGGCATCAAGGACGGGCTGGTTCTCGTTTTCATGCTGCTGTTTTTCTTCGCGCTGTTTGCCGTACTGACCGCCCGGCCCAGTCCGGCTGCCGTGCGCGATGGGGCTCTCTTGCTCGCGCTCGACGGTGTGATTGTCGAAGAACGGGCCGAGGTCGACCCGTTTGCAGCACTTCTTTCGGGTCAGGCGCCAATGGGCGAATATCAGGCTCGCGATCTTGTCCGTGCGCTCGATGAAGCGGCCAGCGATGACCGGATCACCGCGGTCGTCCTCGATCTCGACCGTTTCCTCGGCGGCGGCCAGGTGCACCTGCAGGAAGTGGGCGAAGCGCTCGACCGCGTTCGAGCGGCTGAGAAACCGGTACTGACCTACGCAACTGCCTATGCCGACGATTCCATGTTGCTGGCAGCTCATGCCAGCGAAGTTTGGGTCAACCCGTTGGGCGGTGCGGTCGTTGCCGGCCCCGGTGGCGAAAGACTTTATTATGCGGGACTTCTCGAACGGCTCAGGGTCAATGCCCGGGTTTACAAGGTCGGCGAATACAAAAGCGCGGTTGAGCCTTACAATCGCACCGGCATGTCGGCCCCTGCCCGGGAAAATGCCCGCGCGCTCTACGAAACGCTCTGGGAAGAGTATCGCGCAAACCTCAAGAAAGCACGCCCGGGCGCAGACATCGCGCGTATCACAAGCCAGCCGGTTGCATGGATCGAGGCTGCGCGCGGCGATCTTGCCACCGCCGCATTGCAGGCGGGCCTCGTAGACAAGCTTGGTAGCAGATCGGAGTTCGATGCCCGGGTGGCCGAACTGGTCGGCGAGGACGAATGGTCCGACAAACCCAACGCTTATCCATATACCGAATTCGCAGCGTGGATCGAAGACAATCCGTTGCCATTGGACGGCAAAGCCATCGGTGTCATCACCGTAGCCGGCGAGATTGTCGATGGCGAAGCGGGTCCGGGAACGGCGGGCGGCGATCGAATAGCCGCCTTGCTGGACGAGGCCTTGTCAGATGAACTGGCCGGACTTGTCGTCCGCGTCGATTCCCCGGGTGGATCTGTGTTGGCTAGCGAGATGATCCGTGAAGCCATTTTGAGGCACAAGGCTCGAGATATCCCTATTGCGGTGTCGATGGCAAATGTTGCTGCAAGCGGAGGCTACTGGGTTTCGACCCCGGCAGACCGCATTTTTGCGGAACCCGAGACCATTACCGGTTCGATCGGAATCTTCGCTGTCATTCCGACGTTCGAGGAAAC
>CATMNW010000256.1 GCA_950071875.1 uncultured Erythrobacteraceae bacterium
TCCGGATCTTGTCGAGACCGACGGGAAACAGGTGATGCGCCTCGATCAGTTCGAGGCCCTTGTTAAACATAGTCGCGCTATCGACGCTGATCTTGGCGCCCATGTCCCAGTTGGGATGCGCGATGGCCTGTTCCGGCGTGACGGCAGATAGGTCCTCGACCAGCCGCAGCGGGCCGCCGCTTGCGGTCAGCGTAATCGAGCGCACATCGTCTAGCGAGCCGCCCTGCAGGCACTGGAAAATCGCGTTGTGTTCGCTGTCGGTCGGCAACAGTGTGGCCTTGTGACGCGCGACTGCTGCGGTCAGCACCTCGCCTGCAGAAACCAGTGCTTCCTTGTTGGCCAGCGCGATGGTGCCGCCCTGCTCCACCGCCGCTATGACCGGGCCGAGCCCGGCACAGCCGACAATGGCCGCCACCGTCATGTCCACGCGGCGCGAGGCAGCTTCGCACAAGGCAGTGCGTCCGGCGGCGGCTTCGATGCCGGTGCCAGCCAGAGCGTCGCGCAGGTCTTCCAGATGGCGCTCGTCGGCAACCACTGCGACCTCGGCACCGAACTCGCGCGCGGCCCTGGCCAGAGCCTCGACATTCGAATTTGCCGTAAGTGCCACGACCTTCCAGTCACCGGCATTGCGGCGCACGAGGTCTAGCGTCTGCTCGCCCACAGAGCCTGTGGCGCCGAGAACGGTGATCGTGCGCATCAGCGCGCCGCGCCCAGCACAACGCCGGCCAGCAGCACGACGGGGATGATGCCGTCGGTCCGGTCGAAGACACCGCCATGTCCGGGAATGAGTTTGGAACTGTCCTTCACGCCGGCCCTGCGCTTGAGCCAGCTTTCGAGGAAGTCGCCCGACTGCGCGGCTACTGCGGTTGCCGCACCCATTATCAGGATCTGGACATAGCCTGCACCGCCGAAGACCTCCGCCATATCGCCGGTAGCCTGACGGGCGACGAACTGAATCCACCCGGCGATCCAGACCGTCGCGCCGACGATCCCGCCAAGCAGTCCGGCCCAGGTCTTCGACGGGCTGATCGCCGGTGCGATTTTCGGCCCGCCCAGCGTGCGCCCGAAAAAGTATGCGAAAGTGTCCACGAACACGACCGCGCCCACCACGCCGACCACGATCTCCAGCGGAAAGCGGGAGAGCATGAGCCCGGCCAGTCCGATATAGACTGCCCCTGCGAGCAGGCTGGCGAGGCGGAAGGCCACATTGGGGGTCGCCTTCACGACCAGCAGCAGGAATTCGACATAGGTCGCCAGCACAACCGCCAGCACGAACCAGTCGAACCACGGATCCCCTGCCATCACCGCGCCGACCGCCAGCCCGATCATCACGACCGCCGACACCAGCCGGACCGGCAGATCGGCATTCTTCCGTTTCGGCGGCTCTGCCGCGGCTGTATCAGCGTCCGCCAAAACGTCTCTCCCGCGTTTCGAAATCATCCAGTGCGCGCTTCAGATGATCCGGTGTGAAATCCGGCCACAGCACATCTGTAAACAGCATTTCCGCATAGGCTGCCTGCCACAACAGGAAATTCGACAGCCGCACTTCGCCGCTGGTGCGGATCAAGAGGTCGAGCGGTGGAAGTTCCGCACTGAACAAGTGGTGTTCGATGGCCTGTTCGGTAATCTCTCCGTCGGCCGCCGCGAGCTTTGCAGCGCGTGTAATCTCGGCATGGGATCCGTAATTCAGCGCTACCGCCAAGGTGCGCGAACCGCCACTGGTTTGCGCCAGCGCATCCTCGAGCATTTCGACGATGTCGGCCGCAAGTCCTTGCCAATCGCCGAGAATGTGGAGCTTCACATCATTGGCGATGAACTCGGGCAGGTCCGATTTGATGAACTTGCGCATCAGGTTCATCAGATCGTCGACCTCTTCTTCGGGCCGCTTCCAGTTCTCGGACGAGAAGGCATAGAGTGTGAGACACTCTATCGAGGTTTCCTTCAGGCTGCGCACCAGCTCGCGCACCGCTTCGACACCCTTGCGATGCCCCATGGCGCGCGGCAGATGCCTGCGCTTCGCCCAGCGCCCGTTGCCATCCATGATGATGGCCACATGACGGGCACCCGGCCCTTCCCCGCTCATCCTCTCACTCCGGGACAGAAGCGCTTATTGCGCAAGGATTTCCTGTTCTTTCTTCGCCACCGCCGCATCGCATTCGGCAACGTACTGGTCGGTCAGCTTCTGGACTTCGCCTTCGCCGCGCTTCTGGTCGTCCTCGGAGATTTCCTTCTTCTTCTCGTCGTCCTTCAGCGCTTCCATCCCGTCGCGGCGCACGTTGCGAATGGCGATCTTGCCTTTCTCGCCATATTCGCCGGCGAGCTTGGCGAGGTCCTTGCGGCGCTCCTGCGTCAGGTCGGGCATCGGCAGCCGCACGTTCTGGCCGTCGATCATCGGATTGAGGCCCAGGTTCGCCTTGGCGATCCCCTTCTCGACTGCAGTGACGTTGGCCTTGTCCCACACCTGGACGCTCAGCATGCGGGGTTCGGGCGCGCTGACGGTAGCCACCTGGTTCAGCGGCATCATCGAACCGTACACCTCGACCACCACGGGATCGAGCAGGCTGGTATTGGCGCGGCCGGTGCGCAATCCTGCAAGATCGCTCTTCAGGCTTTCGACGGCGCCTTTCATGCGGCGCTCGATGTCGGACTTGTCGTACTTGGCCATGATGGCTTCCTCTTACTTCTTTTCGTTCGTGACGACCGTCTGCACGCCCTTGCCGCTGAGCACGCGGGCAAGATTGCCCTGCTCGCGGATCGAGAAGACGACGATCGGAATGTTGTTGTCGCGGCACAAGGCAACGGCGCTGGCATCCATGACCTTAAGGTCATCCGCCAGCACGGTGCCGTAATTCACCGTGTCGAAACGCTTTGCTTCGGCGTTCTTCTTGGGGTCGCTGTCATAGACCCCATCGACACTCGTGCCCTTGAGCAAGGCATCGCAATTCATTTCCGCCGCACGCAGTGCTGCACCGCTGTCGGTCGTGAAATACGGCGCGCCCACGCCGGCAGCGAAGATTACGATACGCCCCTTTTCCAGATGGCGTTCGGCACGGCGGCGGATCACCGGTTCGCAGACCTGGTCCATCTGGACCGCGCTTTGCACGCGGGTCTGGACACCAAGCTGTTCCAGCGCGCTCTGCATCGCCAGCGCATTCATCACCGTTGCCAGCATGCCCATGTAATCGGCCTGAGCCCGATCCATACCTTGCGCAGCACCTGCCATGCCCCGGAAAATATTGCCGCCGCCGATCACGAGGCAGATTTCCAGGCCGGTTTCCTTCGCTGCTTTGACTTCCTTGGCCAGTTCGAGGACGAACGCCGGGTCGATCCCGAACTGGTTCGTCCCCATCAACACCTCGCCCGAAAGCTTGAGCAGGACGCGTTTCATCGGCGGGAAAGCCATTGGGCGGAAAATCCATGTTGCGACGTGAGTTGCCGGTTCCTTAGCCATGAAGCCTGTGCGGCGCTAGGGGGAAGCCGAGGTTTAGGTGGCAACAGGTGCGACCGGGTCCTAACCAAGCCTTCAGCGACCGAGAAATCGCCTACCCCGCCCTGACAATTTGAAGATCCAGATAGAATACGGTCGGGGCTTTGCCAGTTTCGCGGCCTATAAAACGAGAATGGCCGCCGAACCTGAGTTCGACGGCCCTTCCCGAATTCTAGCGAACCCGGCGTTATACTTGCCGAGAATAGCAGCTACGCACAGTCGAGCCGGATGTTCCAGCCCGAAACTGCGCGTAATGCACAGTTAACCCTTTACGGCAGCAGCCACTTCTGCAGCGAAGTCGCTTTCTTCCTTCTCGATGCCTTCGCCGAGCTGGAAGCGGACATAATCCACCAGTTCGACCTTGGCGCCGACATCCTTGCCGGCCGCTTCGACGACCTGCGAGATAGGCGTCTTGTTGTCCATCACGAAGATCTGGCTGAGCAGGGCGTTTTCCTTCGCGTATTTCGCGACGGCGCCTTCGACCATCTTTTCCTGGACGTTTTCCGGCTTGCCGCTCTCGGCTGCCTTTTCCTTGGCAATCGCGCGCTCACGCTCGATCACGTCGGCATCGAGGCCTTCTGCGGTCAGCGCTTGCGGGAAGGCAGCGGCGATGTGCATGGCCAGCTTCTTGCCCAGCTCTTCGAGCTTGGCCTTGTCGCCTT
>CATMNW010000257.1 GCA_950071875.1 uncultured Erythrobacteraceae bacterium
GGCGAAATGTTCGTCGCGGTGGATCGTGACTGGTCGCCCCTCAATCAGACAGGTGCCGATCCCGTTGGTGCCTTCGCGGCTTTCGCTCCAAACCCCGCCAGGGGTCAGACCGACTTGGTCGAAGATTTCGCGATCGCCCGCCAAGCTGCGCGCTTCGAGGACGACACCGTCATTATCGGACAGCATCACGGCACAGCCGGTCGCGGAAACGGTCTGGAACAGCTGGTCGAGCAGAGGCCGCGCGACATCCAGCATAAGCTCGTGACGCTGACGCCGCTGGGTAAGGTCGCTGCCGGAGACGAGCTCCGGCGCGCGACTGGCTCCGGCGTCGAGGCCGTGCTTCAGGCCGGAACGACACCAGCTCGCCGCGACAAGCGAATGCGCGGCGCTGGACGAGGATTGCAAAACCTCTTCGACAATCGCTTCGTGTCGCTCCTCCATCGTCTTCGGATATCGCAATTCATCGAGAATCGCTAGAGTAACGCGGAGCGACGGCTCCTTTCGGGCGAAAGGCGAGTGTTTACGGATGACCAAATATTAGCGCGCGGTGCTGAAGCGGTCCGCAACTTGGATGAAGGTCCGCTTTCGGGATCGCCCAGCGAACGCCGGGACGACCGCTTAGAGGGTGCAGAGCGGAATGGCCGGACCTAGGCCGATTGCGGACCTTCCGCATTTGGATAAAACTCCGCGTAAGCAGTCATTTTTTCTCGGGTAGGAAGGCGGGGGGGCCGAACTTCGAGCGGCGAAGCGGAGAAAGGGTCGCTATTCGCCAAATGGCGACCCTCTCAGATTTTGCTGTTACCGTGGCCCGAAGGGCGCTCGAATGCGAGCCCAGATGCGCTTACGACTTTCGATCACGCTCAAGCCAAGGATGGCGGCAGTGGTCCAAACAGCGATTTCGGATATGACGGCCGCACCGGCGACGGTGCCGACCCAGAGCGCTTTCGACGGATCGGTGAAATAAACCCCGACCACACCGAGCCAAGCAAGCGCGACGAGGGACCAGAGGACGATCAGGATGGGCTTCTTCCAGTTCATGATGGATATCCTTCGTATTTGGTGCGGTTTGGTTCAACCGAGGCCGCTGGTGTTGATCGCGCCGGTCGCCTGAAGGTGCAGCACGGTGATCCCGAACGTGTTGACCAGCCCGTGGCCGATGATCATGGGCCAGAGATTGCGCCGGGCGACGAGATAGAGCAGCCCGAAAGTGAGGCCGATGAGGCCAGTGGTCAGGATCCCGCCGATCCCCTGATAGGCGTGGACGAGGCCGAACAGCACGGCCTGGAAGATTGCGGCGAGGATCCATGCGAAGCGGCGGGATCCAAGCATTTCCACTGCACGGTGCATCAGGAAACCGCGGAAGACCATTTCCTCGCAGAAGGAGGCGGTGGTCCACACGATCCCCATCATCACCAGATATTTTGGGAAGGTGGAGACATCCATAAATTCACGTTCGGCCTCCGCGCCGAGCAGCGAGCCGAGCACGACCATCGAGATCGCGTTGGTCAGCGCCGCGCCGAGAAAGACAAGAACCACCATGCCCGCCCCCTTGAGCACGTCGCGCGCGCTTTGAGGCCCGCGCAGGCCCAGCGAGTTCCATCCCGTCCCACGCAGTCGGAGAAGGACGGTGATGACCAGCACCGAGGCGATCAGCGCCACCGGGCCGGTATATTCGATCCATGGGATCTCACCCACGGCATAAAAGGTGGCGATCACCAACAGGATTTCGGCCCAGGCGGGGACGGGCGTGCGGCGTTGGGACGGCTGCGCCGGGTCAATCGCCTCAGCCGCCCAGGGGGTGGTCATGTTCATGGAGGGTCCTTTCGAATCAGTCTTGCAATTGGCTTCCCCCTTTTTAATAATGAATATGAATTCAAATTCAATTCAGAATTGAGGCTTGCGATGGGCGGGTCAATGCGGAAGGAGCCACGCGATGGCGAAAGTTCAGCAGAAGCGCGTGGCGAAAACCCGGGAAAAGATCCTGGCGGCGCTCGAGCAACTGCTCGAAGGCAAAGAATTCGAGGCGATCAGCATCGCCGATATCGCCCACCGGGGTGGGGTGGCAGTCGGATCGATCTACAGCCATTTCGAGGACAAGGACGCCCTGCTTCCGGCGCTGTTTGATCGCTATGTTGAGCGCATCGAGGCGCGCGTTGCCGAATTCGTTGAGCACGGGACTATCGACGGTGAGGAGTATGAGCCCAGCGACGCGCCTGATCTTCGCGGGATCATAGAGCAATCAATCCGCGGGGCGCATTGCCAGGTCACCGACACTCTCGGCCTTCGCCGCGCGTTGCTGACCTATCGTCGGCTTAATCCCGATGTCGAAGTTCCGCTGGTATCTAAGCTTGGCCGCGACGCCATTGAGTTACTGGCCGCAGAGTTGGACAAATATCGCGAAGAGATCGTCCATACCGATTTGTACGAAGCCGCCCGAATGGTGAGCTATTTCCTCAACATCGCGTTTCTCGATCGCATTGTGCTGCCGGCAGCGGCGGCTAAAGATGAGTTGCGGCCCTCGGATGAAATCTTAATTGAAACGTATACGGGTATGGTCTTGCACTATCTAACTGGGCAGTGAGTTTCGCCTAACAGAGTCTGTATTCTCGGATGCCGCTAGACAGGCGGTATGGCGACTTCTGGGCCGTAAGCGGACCGATAGCTATTAGTATTTGAGTCGCGATAACCCGACATTTAGAAATCGGCTCTGGATCCGCTCGAGCGCAGAACACATCTAGTTATGGGGCCCGAGCTTAGCCGGGCATTCTTTAACCGCGCTTGCAGGCTATCAGGTCGATCAACGCCGACTTGCCCGAATGGCCGATCCCCTCCTCGATCTCGGCATCGTAGGCATCGAGCAATTCTATCTCCCACGTCGAGAAGGCGCGGCGCAAACCGTCCTCCGTATAGAGATTTTCGATACTGGGCGGACCGCCTGTCCCGTAGGCCAGCTGTTCTTCGCGATAGCCTTCGAGCAGTAGCAGACCACCCGGCTTCAGCGAACGATGAATGCCATCGAAGATGTCCTCGCGCAGTC
Organism: uncultured Erythrobacteraceae bacterium; assembly: GCA_950071875.1. Taxonomy (GTDB): domain Bacteria; phylum Pseudomonadota; class Alphaproteobacteria; order Sphingomonadales; family Sphingomonadaceae; genus Qipengyuania. Next base: position 3,038 of record CATMNW010000257.1, read on the forward strand.
CGGGACCAGCAAACTGGATGAAGATGCCAGCGACCGCATCGAAAGCTTCCGCCGGCCATTGCCATTCGGCCAGATTTGCCTGCCGATATTCGACTTCGACCGCTCGCCGCTCTGCGAGAGCTCGCGCCTTATCGAGCGCACTTTCCGAAATGTCGGTAGCGACGACGCGATGGCCATACTGGGCCAGGAATACGCTGTTTCACCCTTCGCCGTCGGCGACCGCCAGGACATTCGATCCCGGGGGCAGGCGACGCACCTCGCGCGCCAGAAAAGCGTTGGGCGCGGTCCCGAACAGATATTCGTCCGCCGAATAACGCTCATTCCAGAAGGCTGCCTGATCCGGTTCAGTCACGGGCCACTTTCCATGCACCCATAGAGCCGAGATAGATGTCCAGCTTGTCGAAGCCGCGGCTTGCAAGCCATCCCGCAGCAACGGTGGCGCGCATCCCGCTTGCGCACATCAGCGTGTAGTGGCGCGCCGGATCGAGATCGCGATAACGTTCGTTGAGTTCGCCCGCGTAAATATGCTCGGAACCCTCGATCGCGTTTTGCGCGCGTTCGTCCGCGTCTCTCACGTCGAGCAGCGTCCAGCCTTCCTCGTTGCCTCGCAGCCGACTCTCCACATCCTCGGTTCCGATCGTGGGGATAGTTCGCATCGCCTGGCCCTGCGCAGCGGCAGGCACGACACCGACATAACCGCCTTCAATATTATCGAGTGCGATCCGCACGAGATGCGTCATGGCAGCTTCGAGCTGGTTTTCATCGGAAGCAACGAGCGCAACACTCTCGCCTTCGCGGATGAACCATCCTGCGAATGCCGAGATCATGCCAACCGGCAGGTTCATCGAACCGGGCAGATGGCCAGACGCAAAGGCGAGCGGTTCGCGCACATCCACCAGGTGGTCGACGTCGATGTCGCCCAACTCGGACAGCGACAGGCTCTTGGGCCGCATCACACGAGGCGCAGCATCGCCGCCATCCAGATTGAGACGCTCCATCAGCCGGAAATAGGGCGGCTGGTAATGGTTCTCCTCTACTTTGAAGTCGATGAAGGCATCGCGGCTTTCGAACTGCAGCCGCGGATTGTTCGCGCGTTCGTGGCCGAGGGTCG
>CATMNW010000258.1 GCA_950071875.1 uncultured Erythrobacteraceae bacterium
CACATAGGCCTGCACGGCAGGCGGCGCGGCACTGCCGAAGCCGCCGTAAAGGCTGCGCGCCGCAGCGAACAGCAGCAATGCCCAGAATGCCGGCAAAAGCCCGGCAAGGCCGATCCACAGGATTGCCCCGCAGAGCAGGAAGCTGGAGATGAAGCCGACCATGCCCAGCGCCATCATCGACTTGCGCCCGCGCCGATCCGACCGCTCCGCCCATATCGGCGCGCAGATCACCCACAGCAGGGCTGACCAGCTGTAAGCCAGGCTGATCCAAACGTCGTTGACGCCAAGCGAGGTGCCGATCGACGGCATCACCGATTGCATGGCCGTGTTGCCCGCGGCCGTCGTCAGCATGACTGCGAAAAGCAGCGCCATGCGCGCGCGCGAAATCGATCCCTGCCGGGCTTGTGGTGCGGGGTCAGCAGCCGCGGCTGGTTCGGTTTCTGCCATCGAAACTGCGCTAGGCTGGCGTCGGCGCGCTTGCAATGGTCAAGGCGCGCTGCCAGACCCGCGCGTTCCGACATGGTCGCACAGGAATAGGAATTTGACTGCTCGCAATGCAATCGTCGAACGGCGCGGAATACGCCAGAAGGCCGCGCGCCTGTTCGGCCAGTGGGGGGTGTTCTTCCGCGGGTTCCTGGAGCATCCCAAGATGGTCGGTTCGATCATCCCGTCTTCGCGCTTCACGATCGAGAAGATGCTTGCGCCCGTCGACTGGGAACGGTGCGAGGTGTTTGTCGAATACGGCCCCGGCGTCGGCACCTTCTGCCAGCCGGTGCTGGACCGGCTGCGCCGCGACGGTACGCTCATCGTGATCGATACCAACCCGCTCTATATCGATTACCTGCAGAAGCATTTCGGCGACAGCCGCTTTCACGCGGTTCACGGCTCTGCCGCCGACGTCGAACAGATCGTTCGCGCGATCGGCCATGACGGGGCCGATTACGTGCTTTCGGGCCTGCCGTTCTCGACCCTGCCCGAAGGCGTGGGGCCGGCCATCGCCAAGGCGACTTACGATGTGATCCGCCCGGGCGGCGCTTTCCTCGTCTACCAGTTCAGTGCCAAGGCGCGCGACTTCATGGCAAAGCACTTCAAGCGGATCGACAGCGGTTTCGAACCGCTGAACGTGCTGCCCTGCCAGCTGTTCTGGGGCTGGAAGGACTAGTCCTCGCCGTGGTGCGAAACGGGCACGCTCGGCTGAACTTCGGCCCGTAGCAATTGCGTGTGGATCGCTGCGAGCACGCAGACCATCAGCACTATCCCTGCCGCATTGGCGATGCCGGAGATGACCGCCTCACCCATCAGTGCGGCCTGGCTGCCGGCCAGTGCGAAGAGAAGGCCCAGCACCAGCGAGATTACCGCCGACACCACCACGAAGGCGACGATCAGTAGCACGTAGAACAGGAACAGCCGCATGCTGTTTCCCTTGGTCAGCGTCCACGAGCGGCGGATTGCTGCGACCGGGCTGCGTTCTCCCTCGATACCGATGATCGGCGAGATGAGGGAGAATTTCACGAGCAGGTACAGCGCGACCACGCTGGCGGCGACCGCACCCAGCGCGGCCAGGACCTGCAAGCCTGTCAGCGCCAAAACCGCGACTATCGACAGGGCGACGCCAGCGATCACCACGGTTTGCAGCAGTTGCGCAGCGATGTAGCTGGCAACGAGGCGGACGCCGCTGCCCAGCGCTTCCCCGACCGTCGGGTTGGCGCGCCGCCGCACGAGGGCAAGCATGGCCAGCACGCCGATGCCCTGGACGATGGCGAGGATCAGGAACGCCCACCAGTATTCCATGTAAAGGTCCTGGACGGCCGCCATCATGATTTCGAAATTGCCGCTGCTCTGGGCCTTGGTCAGTTCCTGCATTTCCGGAATGGCAATGGTCATCCCCGCGTTCGGCAGGAAGAAGAACACGCCAGCCACCACGGCCAGCAAGCCGAAGTTGCGCGACAGCAGGCCCGTTGCATCTTTCCAGGCAGTGTCGAGATTGAATTTCATTCCAGTGTGCTCCCGTTTGCCACTTGATAAGCGCCTTCGTAGTCGCCACGCAATCGCCCATGGCCCAAGACCCCACCGAAACCGTCGAATGGTGCGCCGAAACCGCGCAGATCGGCTATCGCGATGCGCTGGCGACGATGATGGAGCGCAACCGCGCCATTGCCGAGGGCGACGCGCGCGAGAAGATCTGGCTGCTGGAGCATCCGCCGGTCTACACCGCCGGGACCAGCGCCGACGGGGCGGAACTGCTCGACCCGCGTTTCGAGGTTGTCGAGGCGGGGCGGGGCGGGCGCTATACCTATCACGGTCCCGGCCAGCGGGTCGGCTACATCATGCTCGACCTGAAGGAACGGGGCCGCGACGTCCGCTGCTTTGTCCATTCGGTCGAAGGCTGGGTCATCGCCACGCTGGCAGACATCGGCGTCGAAAGCTGGCGCAGCGAAGGGAGGATCGGCATCTGGACCCGCGATATCGACGGACGGGAAGCCAAGATCGGCGCCATCGGCGTGCGCGTACGGCGGTGGGTGACCATGCATGGTTTCTCGGTCAATCTGGCGCCGGACCTGTCGCATTTCACCGGGATCGTCCCGTGCGGGATAGAGGAATTCGGCGTCACCAGCCTCCAACGGCTGGGAATCGACCTTGCGCCGCAAGCCTTTGATGAGGCATTGCGCAACCGCTTCGGGGATTTTCTCGATGCGCTCGAAGGAAAGGCCTGCGCGCTCCCATGATGTTTCGTCCGATTATCTCGCTTGGCCTTGGCGCATCGCTGCTCGCAGCGTGCGGCAGCGATGCACCGCCAGCCGAAACCGAGGCCGAACAGGACCGTGCGGCGAAAGGCGAAGTGGTGGGCGGCACGATCAGCGATGACATGATCCCGCTGGATCGCCTGCGTTCGCAATCGCCACCAATGGCCGAAGCGTCGGCTGCCTCGCAGTCATCCGGAGCGGAACCGGCTGCCGAACCAACCGAGGCAGAGGCACCCGAAGCTGCAGAAGCCGAAACGCCTGAACAAACCGGCGCTCCGGAAGAGGGTGAAACCGAGTAGGCCGGGCGGGAACGGAGATACCGGAAATCAGGCTGACCCCCGGTATCCCCGCCCAGTACGGTGTTATTCTGCGGCAGCCTGCTCCTGCCCATCCAGCGCCGGGTAATCGATATAGCCTTCGGGACCCTGGCCGTACCAGCTATGCGGGACGTTCACGTTGGGAGCGATCTCGGCACCGAGGCTGAAGCGTTCGGGCAGGTCGGGGTTGGAAATGAAGTCGCGGCCCCAGCTCACGGCATCGGCGCGGCCGGCGTCGATATCGGCGACCGCAGCTTCGGGCGAATAGTCCGAATTGAGGACCAGCGTGCCACTGTAAAGCTGGCGGATTAGCGGGCTTTGCTTGGGGACCTCGGTCGATCCGAATGTTCCGTCGGGACCGGGTTCACGCAGTTCGAGGAAAGCAAGTCCGAGCTCTTCCACGACCCTGGTTGCCGCACCGAAGGTCGTTGCCGGGTCGCTATCGTCGCAGCCCTGCGTTTCGCCATTGGGAGACAGGCGCACGCCCACGCGGTCGGCGCCCCAGACATCGACCAGTGCGGTCAGGACTTCGCGAAGGAAACGGGTGCGGTTTTCCGCGCTGCCGCCATATTCGTCGGTGCGCAGATTGGTGCTGTCGCGCAGGAACTGGTCGACAAGATAGCCATTCGCGCCGTGAAGTTGCACACCGTCGAAACCGGCCTTCTTGGCGTTTTCAGCAGCCTTGCGGTAATCTTCGACGATACGCTTGATGTCTTCGACCGTCGCTTCGCGCGCCTGTTCGTGATCCTTGCGACCTTCGAAGGTGTGGGCATGGCCGGGCGCGGTGGTGGCGCTTGCCGAGACCGGCGGATTGCCGGCCAGGAACAGCGGATGGACGAGGCGGCCCATGTGCCACATCTGCAGCACGATCGTTCCGCCTTCTTCGTGGACCGCATCGGTCACCAGCTTCCAGCCTTCGACCTGTTCGTCGCTCCAGATACCGGGTGCGGCAGGCCAGCCCAGGCCTTCGACGCTGATGCCGGTGGCTTCGGAAATGATCAGTCCGGCGCCGGCGCGCTGGCGATAATAGGTCGCCATCATTTCATTGGGCACAGAACCCGGCTGGGTAGAA
>CATMNW010000259.1 GCA_950071875.1 uncultured Erythrobacteraceae bacterium
GCAGCGCAGCACACCGGCTGGTCGAAGAAGGTCATATCCGCCGCAACGGTGAGCGTGTGACCCGCTGTTCGCGAGACATTGCCGCGGGCGATATTCTCACTCTCCCACTGGGGAATTCAGTGAAGCTGGTAGAAATTCTCGCGTTGCCGGATCGCCGCGGTGCACCGCGAGAAGCGCAGGCCTGTTATCGCGAGCTTGACCGCGACGGATAATCCGCCCTAGCAGCGCACTTCAACGGGAAACCAATTGAGGGAATACGCCACCCATGACCTATGTCGTCACCGACGCCTGCATCAAGTGCAAGTACACCGACTGCGTCGAGGTCTGCCCGGTCGACTGTTTCTATGAAGGCGAGAACATGCTCGTCATCAATCCGAGCGAATGCATCGATTGCGGCGTGTGCGAACCCGAATGTCCGGCGGAAGCGATCCTTCCCGATACCGAGGACAACCTCGAGAAATGGCTTGAGCTGAATACGAAGTTCAGCGCCGAATGGCCGAATATCACCCAGTCCAAGGAAGCTCCGGCGGATGCCGACGAGCATAAGGACGAAGAGGACAAGTTCGACAAATACTTCTCGCCGGAGCCGGGCGAAGGCGATTGATCGCGCGTCAGCGTGCTGGAACAGCTGAAGCGCGCCTGGCAGGCGGGTAGCAAGGACAACATCGGCATTATCGCAGCGGGCATGGCGTATTACGCCCTGCTCGCGCTTATCCCTGCGCTTGGCGCAGTGGTCCTTGCCTATGGCCTGATCGCGGACCCTGCGACCGTCGCTTCGCATATAACATTCCTGGCCGCTAACCTTCCGCCCACGGCAGCCGAGCTGATTGCCGGTCAGCTCGAGGATATATCCCGGGGTGCCGGAAGCACGCAGGGTCTGGGCCTTATTGCTTCACTGGCCATCGCACTCTTCGGTGCACGCAACGGGGCTCGGGCCCTGATGACCGGCCTCAATATCGTCTTCCATGCCGACGGCTCGCGCAGTTTTATCAAGGGCAATCTCGTGGCGATTGCAATCACGGCCGGCGGTATCGCCGGGCTGGTTGTGGCTGGAGCACTCGCCGGTGCGCTTGCGAGCCTTGCCGGCTTACTTGGCAAGCTCGCCAGCATGGCGGTACTCGCGTTGGCAGCCTTTTGCGCGGCATCCCTGATCTTTCGATTCGCGCCAAATGCACCGGCGCCGGGTTGGGCTGCGATAATCAGAGGCGCCCTCTTCTTCGCTGTTCTCTGGCTGCTGGGTACAGCGGCTTTCGGCTTCTACGCGGCGAATTTCGGCAGTTACAACGCGACTTACGGAGCACTGGGTGCGGTCCTTGCCCTCATTACCTGGTTCTGGCTCTCAAGCTTCCTGTTGCTTCTCGGCGCCGAGATTGTAGCGCAGCGCAAGATCGCCAGCTGACGCTGTGGCAGGCGGATACCACAAGGATTCGCAATTTTCCTGTTGCTGTGCTATATAATGCAACAACTGCACCGGTTTGCTCCCGGGCAGGTGTGAGAATTGAAAGGGCAGGCCACCAACACACGTCACAACCGGTACCAGACTGCACTCCTGATGCGGGATTGCGGCCAAGGTTTCCGTGACGCTGTTGTCTCCCATGGCCGGCGCCCGGTGAAAGGATTATTGCATGGCAAGCAAGGCTGATGCCTTCGACGTTGGCGATTACGTTGTATACCCAAAGCACGGTGTCGGCCGTGTCATCGAGCTCCAGAGCGAAGAAATCGCCGGTATGCAGCTCGAACTCTATGTCCTTCGTTTCGAGAAGGAGCGCATGACGCTCCGCGTTCCGGTGAACAAGGTCGAATCAATCGGCATGCGCAAGCTGTCGTCGGACAAGACCCTCAAGGAAGCGATGGAAACCCTCAAGGGCAAGCCCAAGGTCAAGCGGACCATGTGGTCGCGTCGTGCCCAGGAATACGAAGCAAAGATCAACTCGGGCGAAATTGTCCTGATTGCGGAAGTGACCCGCGATCTTTTCCGTCCCGACGATCAGCCTGAACAGAGCTATTCGGAACGTCAGATCTTCGAAGCGGCTTCCAGCCGCCTCGCGCGCGAACTCGCTGCGATGGAAAAGACCGACGAGCCGACCGCGCTCGAAAAGATTCTCGACGTCCTGCGCGAACATGCGCCGCAGTATTACGAGAACGCCGAAGACGCGTAAGCGGCACGGTAAAAGTAACATGTGAAGGGGCGTCCATCGGGCGCCCCTTTTTCGTTGTGGGCGATACGGTAATTGCCAGCCTCAATCATCGGCCCGAGCAAGAAGTCTGATCTGTCATGCTTATGCCGGAAGTTCGACCAAACTTCTTTGAGCGTCGACGAAAGAGGCGCCCATTCCGGTTCGCATCCCGGTTGAGCCTTGATGCGCACGCTGCGCTGTATTATATCAGCAATACGGACTGCCGCTGCAAAGGAATACCAACGCGATGCTCCACAAGATATTCAAGGGCCTGGCGCCCGTTGCCGCCCTCGCAGGTGCCGCACTCGTTGCCGGGTGCGATAACATGAACATCCAGATCGGCGATGTGGACGGTGTGCCACTGGCCGAACTCGACATGACCGGTGCGAACCCGACCGAGCTGGTTCTTGCTGGCCCCGATAATGTCGTGATCTCGCAAGGCAGCGAACTGGCGATTACACCGACGGGTGACGACGTGGCTGTCGACGCGCTGCGATTCGCGCTCGATGGGGACACATTGACCATCAGTCGCGAAAAGAACAGCTGGAAGGATCGCGGCTCGGCGACGATCACCGTCACCATGACCAGCCTCAATGCCATGGTCCTGGCCGGCTCGGGCAACATCCGCGCGGATCGCATGACCGGCAAGGCAGATGCAACCATCGCCGGCTCTGGCAAGGCTTCGGTCGCCAGTATGGAAGCCGATTCGCTTGACCTGACCATTGCCGGATCGGGCGATTTCGACGCATCGGGCGCGGTCGACACTCTCGACATGACCATTGCCGGGTCCGGGCGCGCCAACATGGCCGGGCTCAAGGTCGGTAGTGCAGATATTTCGGTTGCCGGTTCGGGCGATGCGGAATTCGCCTCCGACGGTGCGGTGGACGCCAGCATCATGGGCTCGGGTTCCATCACCGTGAACGGCCGGGCAAACTGCACCGTCAGTTCCATGGGTTCGGGCAAGCTGAATTGCCGCGATGTTGCCGTAGCCGAAGATGCCCCTGTCGCGCCCGAAACACCGCAGGCTCCGGAAGCGCCAGAGACTCCCGAAGCGCCGTGAGGTGGCAGAGCCGGAGTTCATCGACGGCTCACCAAAACTCGGCTAGGCGGCGCTGCGAAGGGAATTCGCAATGCGCCGCCTGACTTATCTCATTCTGATCCCTGCAGCCGTGATGCTGCCGGGCTGCCTCGCAAAGGCCGTGGTCGACGTCGCGACGGCTCCGGTCAGGGTTGTGAGCAAGGGTGTCGACCTGGCCACCACCAGCCAATCCGAAGCGGACGAAAAGCGCGGGCGCGAGATCCGTCGCCGCGAGGAGCGCGTCGCCAAGCTCGAGCGCGAGTATCAGAAGCAGTTGGATGAATGCGAAGACGGCAGCTACCGCGCCTGCAGCAAGGCGCGCGACACCTATGCCGAAATGCAGCAGATCATTCCGACGATCCCCTACGAACCCGAAGACGACTGATCGGGGGGCGTCGCGGCGCGGCGCAACCGGTCGTTGATCGCGACCCCCACACCTGCATCGGGCACGGGCGCAACCGCAATGCGCGGTTTTTCGGAACCCGCGCCTTCGTGGAGGCAGGCGTAAAGCCGTGCGGCGGCCTCGAGTAGATCGCCGCTAGCGGAAAGGGTGCAATCACCCGAAACATCGCCGAAGCCGATGTGAAACTCGTCTGGCGCGACTTGCGACGCCATGAGGCGAACGGGCTTTCCCGGAGCATAATGGCTGGCAAGCTGGCCGGGGGCTTCGATTGCCTCACCCTCGCTATGCGAAGCCACAAGATCGATCGGCCCCGGGCGCAGGACTTCGACCGAACCGTCGGCTCGCACGGCAGCAATCGTCGACTCCAGACCGCGCTTGCATTCTCCGCCATCGAGCACGGCGTCGATGCGTCCGTCGAGCGATGCGAACACATGCTCCGCCGTGGTCGGGCTGATGAAGCCGC
>CATMNW010000260.1 GCA_950071875.1 uncultured Erythrobacteraceae bacterium
GAGGATCGCGCCCGCGACCAGTATCGCCATCCGGCAGAGACACTGGATTTCTTCGGCGTCACGCCGACCATGACCGTTGCCGAATACGGCCCGGGAGGCGGGTGGTACACGCGCGTTCTGGCACCTTACCTCAAGGAATCGGGCACTTACATCGCCTTCGACCAGGATAGCGATGGACGCGATTACAGCAGCCGTGCGCAGGAAGCACGCAGCAAGGGCTGGACAGAGCGGTTCAAGGAAACTGTGGCCGAACAGATCGGCGTGGGCAACGACGATGTCATGGCCTTCGAGATCGACGAAATGCCCGAAGAGGTCGAAGGGACGGTCGACCGGGTTCTCATCTTTCGTTCCATGCACGGGCTCAATATCGGTAATAGCGCCGATACCGTGTTGAAGGCGGCACGCATCATGCTGAAGGACGACGGTATGGTTGGCGTCGTCCAGCACCGCGCACCCGAAGGCGCTACCTACGACGAATACGGCGCGAACCAGCGCGGCTACATGCGCAAGCAGGATGTGGTCGCCATCTTTGCGGCCAACGGTTTCGAACTTGCAGAAGAAAGCGAGATCAACGCCAATCCGAAAGATCCCGCCAATTGGACAGGCGGCGTCTGGACGCTTCCGCCGGTTCTTCGTTACGGCGATCAGGAACGGGAGAAGTATCTTGCCGTTGGGGAAAGTGACCGCATGACCCTGTTGTTCCGGAAAGCGCGATAGAGCGCGTCCTCCACGCCAGGTGCAGCGGATCGCAACAGGGGAGATACCGATGCGCAAATCAATCGCTGCACTTCTGGCAGGGGCCACCCTTGCCGTAACCGCCACACCTGCCGTTGCGCAAGATGGCAATTCGACCAGGCAGGTGCTCGGTCGTATACTCGACGTCATCCTCGGCCCGGGCGGATCGCCACAGGAACAGGCGGACAGTACCGACGCCGCCGTCCCTGTCGTCGCGCCACTGGCGATGGACCAGGTCCTTGCAGCAGATCTACGCGCCGAGGACAGGGCGCGGGACCAGTGGCGGCATCCGGCAGAAACGCTTGAGTTCTTCAGGGTTCAGCCCGGCCAAACTGTGGTCGATTACATGCCCGCCAGCGGGTACTACACCCGGGTGCTGGTGCCGTATCTTGGCTCCGCAGGGGTGTATGTCGGCCTTACGCCCGACCCCCAAGCTGCGGATGGCCAGCGCTTCGCAGACTATTTCGAAGGCCTGCCTGGACAGTTTCGCGAAGCCGCGCCGCAATGGAACCTGACCGGCGCACCGATCGCGGTCTATGGGTCACAGGACGTGCCGGAACAGCTCAAGGGGCAAGTGGATCGCGTGCTGATCTTCCGTGAAATGCACAATCTGCTTCGCTCGGGCGCAATGTACACCGAACTTACCCGTATCCGCGACATGCTGAAGCCGGATGGCATGGTGGGCATCGTCCAGCACCGCGCGCGTGATGATGCGCCGGCGGATTACACACTTGGCTCGAAGGGATACCTGCGCCAGTTCGATGTAATCGGCCTGATGCGTGCCCACGGTTTCGAACTGGTCGAAAGCAGCCAGATCAATGCGAATCTGACCGATCCGGCAAACCACCCCGAAGGTGTATGGGAGCTGTCCCCTTCGCTGCGTACCCAGCGCGAGGAATTACGCCGGATCGGGGAAAGCGATCGCATGACCCTGCTGTTCCGCAAGCGCTGATACGTCAGCCGCGGTTCATGCGGACGGTAGCAACTCCGCAATGTGACACCATTACATTGCGGAGTTGCCCATGCTGAAACATTGTGTCCTGCCCGTTGCGGCGTCTGTTCTGTTGGTCGCCTGCACCGACCGTGCCGACGAAGCACGCGGCGTCGATCATGGTGAAACGCTGTTGTCGGTCAGCGCCAGCGGGCAGGCCGAAAGCCGCCCCGACCGCGCCCAGTTCCAGGCTGGCATCGAGACCTCTTCAAGCAGCGCGAAAGCGGCGAGCGAGGCGAATGGCGAAAAGATCGCCGAAATCGTCGCTGCCCTGCGGGAACTCGGCGTCGAGGATGACGACATCCAGACCCGCAGTGTGAGCGTGCAACGTATCCAGTGGGGCGACCGCAAGGGCCAGTACCAGGCAAGCAATGTCCTGGAAGTCACGATGAACAATCCCGACCGTGCAGGCGATGCGGTGACGACCGTCACCGAGGCGGGTGCCAACCTCCTTTCCGGCCCGAGCCTGACCATGAGCGACCCGGAAGCGACCGCCAACCTCGCTTACGCCGACGCTTACAAGGCGGCGCGCAAGCGGGCTGAAGCTTATGCGGAGGCGGCTGGCATGGAAGTCAGCCGGGTGCTCTACATCCGCGATGCGGGCGGCCAGCAGGGCCAGACCTGGCTAAGAGGCGCAGAATCGATGGATGCGATGGCGCAAGGCGTAGTTCGCACGCAAAGCGTTTCGCCGCCCCCGCCTGTCGCAGCGCCAATGGCGGAAGAAGGTTCCGCCTCGATGATGGTCGGAACCACCCGTTCGAATGTCTACATCCAGGTGGACTTCGCCCTTCGGGAGAAATAACGCGCTTCGCCTATGAGAGAACTGACCGTCGCCGTCCTGCAATTGCCGCTGGCTCGCAAGGAGCCTGCCGACAATATCGCTGCCGTTTCCGAACTTGTCGAAGAAGCGGCGGGCAAGGGGGCCCAGATTGTCCTGCCGCCCGAATTGTTTGCCGGCGAATATTTCTGCCGCGAGGAAGAGGAGGAACTCTTCGCACTCGCGCATCCGACGCTGGAAAGCCCGAGCGTGCTGGCCATGCAGTCGCTGGCCCAAAAGCTCGGCGTGGCGATCCCCACGAGCTTTTTCGAGCGTGACGGGCAGCATTATTACAATACTCTCGCCATGATCGGGCCCGATGGTGACATCATGGGTACCTATCGCAAGAGCCACATTCCCGATGGCCCGGGCTACGAGGAAAAATACTATTTCCGCCCCGGCAACGACGGGTTCAAGGTTTGGGACGTTTTCGGCGCGCGCATCGGTGTCGGTATCTGCTGGGACCAATGGTATCCCGAATGCGCACGGGTCATGGCGCTGAAGGGTGCAGAAGTGCTCTTCTATCCCACCGCCATCGGCTCCGAACCTTATGACGCCGATCTGGATACCAGTCGCATGTGGCGCCGCGCAATGATCGGTCACGCGGTGTCGAATTGCATGCCGGTATGCGCTGCCAACCGTATCGGTCACGAAGGACCCGCCGATCGGCAGCAGAGCTTTTACGGCCACAGCTTCATTTCCGACGAATGGGGCGATCTGGTCGAGGAGTTCGGAGGATCCAGCGAAGGAGCCCTCGTCGCTACTCTCGATCTCGACCGGGCAAGGAAACATCGCGCGGGCATGGGGTTCTTCCGTGACCGCCGGCCTCAGCTTTACGGTCGCCTTACGGAGGATGTCTGAGCTTTTTCAGCCCGTCTCCCCGCGCAAATGCATATATCTCGCAAGCTGCCGGAACGCTGATTGCACGCATCTGCGCAATTGGTAGTTGTCCTCACCCAGGCTAGGGACGCGCTATGATCGAACCGGCAGAGCATCGATATTTGATCGCGCTGGGATCGAACCGCCGGGTGCCCGGCATTGGCGGACCACGCGCAGTTCTGGATGCTGCGATAGAAGCGTTCAAGCAGGAAGGCTGGAGGGTTGATGGCGTTTCGCCGTGGATGGCAAGCGCACCGCTCGGCCCTTCAATGCGGCGCTATGCCAACGGGGCAGCCGTCATTGCCGGCGATGCCGGACCAGAGGACACGCTGGAAAATCTGCAGTCGATCGAAGCCGAATTCGGGCGGGAGAGGCGCGGACAGCGCTGGGGTTCGCGGACCCTCGATCTCGATATCGTTTTGTGGGGCGGGGGTTCTTGGGCGTCCAAGGCGCTGTCGATCCCGCACCCCCTGTTTCGGGGAAGACATTTCGTGCTTCGGCCCGCGGCGCAGGTCGCGCCTACATGGCGGGATCCGGTCACCGGCCTGACCCTCCGCCAGCTGGCGGGCCGTCATGGCAAGCTATGAGCCGATGTTTGTCTGCGCCAATTTGTCGCGGAATGCCGATGGACCGCAGCGGTGTTTTCCGTTCGCGGCCCCCTGATTGCGGCCGACTAGAACATTGCC
>CATMNW010000261.1 GCA_950071875.1 uncultured Erythrobacteraceae bacterium
GAATGCGCAAGGGCAAGCCACGATTGCATCGGTCACCAAATGGGCCGGATTCATTGCGGCACTTACCGCACCCCTGTTGGGCGCGGCACTCGACCGTGGGGGACGGCTTAAACCCATCCTCGCGATTTTCCTCGGCTCGATCGTCATTTGCTCGGCGCTTTTGTGGTTTGCGGAGCTGGGCGGGCGTGGGCTTGGTACCGGTTCCATAATGATTCTGCTTGTCGTCGCCTATGTCAGCTACACATACTCCGAAGTGACACACAACGCGATGCTTAGCGTGTCGGGAGAACCCAAAAAACTGGCGATGATTTCCGGACTTGGGCTCGGTCTCGGGAACGGCGCGGCAACGCTGATCTTTCTTGCCATTGCTGTTTTGTTCGTCCTTCCCGCGACCCTCGGTTGGCCATTTGCAGAAGCGCAGTTCGGGGTCGATCTAACGAAGTTCGAGCATGCCCGTCTCGCCGGTCCGATTTGCGCCGTTTGGCTGGCTTTGTTTTCCATCCCGTTTTTTCTCAATGCGCGCGACCCCGGGATCCCCGGCGCCAGCTGGGCCCTGGCCTTCCGCGAAGGCGCTGCAAGCGTATGGCGCACGATCAAGGCTGCATCGCAATACAAACAGCTTATGAAATTCCTTATTGCCAGGATGTTCTATGCCGATGGAATGGCGGCATTGCTGGCCTTGGGAGCGGTTTACGTCGCATTGTTCCTTGAATGGAACTTCCTCGAAATGCTGTGCTACGCCATATTCGCTAGCGCCTGCGCATTTGCAGGTGGTATTTTCGGAGGCTGGCTGGAGAGCCGGATTGGTGTGAAGCGAGCGCTTATCGTCGAGATCGTCGCTATGATCGTGACCGGTCTCGTCCAGCTCAGCATCACACAGGATAGCCTTTTCCTCGGACTTATCGATAATCGCGAAGTTTGGGACGGCCCGATATTCCAATCGTTATCGGACCTGACATATCTGGGACTTATCTCGATTATTGCGATTGCGGCTACTGCCAGTATTTCGTCAGGTCGAACCATGCTTGTGACACTGGCACCGCCCGGACGCAGCGGAGAGTTTTTCGGCCTGTACGCGATCGCCGGAACGATAACCGTCTGGATGGGCCCGCTACTGGTCGAACAGTTTACCCTCATGTCCGGAGACCAGCGGATCGGCATGGTGTCGATCAATCTACTCTTCCTGATCGGCCTCAGCGTACTTCTGACCGTCCGGATGCCCGAGCGCGCTATCTAAACACCGCTGGACATAAGAGTTGCAATGTGGAACCTTCTTTCATGGAGAGAGGAGCACACAAACATGCCCGCATTCGACCTTATCATTCGCAACGGTACCATCGTCGATGGGACTGGCCGGGACCGCTTTGCCGGTGACATCGCCATAAAGGACGGGCTGATCGCCCAGGTCGGTGAGGTCAGCGGCGACGCCGTAGAGGAAATGGATGCGGGTGGGCATCTGATCACCCCCGGCTTCGTGGACATACACACGCATTATGACGGGCAGGCCACATGGGATCAGGAAATGGCCCCAAGCAGCTGGCATGGTGTCACAACGGTTGTCATGGGCAATTGCGGCGTCGGGTTCGCGCCTGCCAGGCCGGACAAGCACGAGTGGCTTATCGGCCTGATGGAAGGTGTCGAAGACATTCCCGGCACTGCTCTTGCTGAAGGAATGAAATGGGACTGGGAAACCTTCCCCGAATATCTCGATGCGCTGGAAAAATTGCCCCGCACGGTCGACGTCGGCACCCATGTTCCTCACGGCTCGGTGCGCGCTTATGTCCTCGGTGATCGCGAACGCCCAGGCGCCATACCGACAGATAACGATATCGCCGAAATGAGTACCATCGTGGAAGAAGGTGTCCGTGCCGGAGCACTGGGCTTTTCGACGTCGCGCACTGTGCTCCACCGGGACATCGAAGGCGAAGTCGTTCCGGGAACCACTGCCACCGCCGAAGAACTTGTCGAGATCGGACGGGCAATGGGCCGCGCCGGTCACGGTGTGTTCGAAATGGCCTCCGATATGATGCGCGAATGGGACGAATTCGGATGGATGGGTCAAATGAGCCGCGAAACCGGTCTCCCCGTCACCTTCGCGGCATTACAGTCTATTGCCAAGGAACTGCCGCTCGAAGAGCAGATCGAAAGCATGCGCGCCGAGAATGACAATGGTGCGAACATCGTCGCTCAGATCGCGCTGCGCGGAAACGGTATCGTCATGGCCTGGCAAGGGACCGTGCATCCCTTTCGTTTGAAGCCGAGCTGGAAGAAGATCGAGGATCTGCCTTGGGAAGAGCAGAAGGCGAGATTGTTTGATCCAGAATTCAAGGCGAAAATGCTTGCCGAGGAGAACGATTTTTCCGAGGTCAATCAGGATATAATCGGTCTGATCATGGTCGTTGCCGGCGGCTGGAACATGCAGTTCGAAATGGGCCCCGACTTCAACTATGAGCCTACAGAAGCCGAAAGCATTCAGGAACGCGCCAAAGCCGCAGGCAAATCGGGCGATGAATACGCCTATGATCTTCTTTGCAGTGACGATGGCAAAGGCTTCATCTATTTGCCAATCCTGAACTACGCCGATGGAAATCTCGATTTCCTGATGGACCTCCAGCAAGCGGACGACACGGTGAACTCTCTGTCCGACGGCGGTGCTCACTGTGGTACGATCTGTGACGCGGCATCACCCACCTTCATGCTGCAGCATTGGGTACGCGACCGTTCTCGCGGCACCATAAGCCTCGAGAACGCAATCAAGCGACAGTGTGCCGACACGGCGCGCCTTTATGGCCTGGAAGATCGAGGGGTTCTGGCGCCCGGCTATCTTGCCGATTTGAACATCATCGACATGGAACGTCTTAAACTTGGCAAACCGTGGCTCGCATTCGACTTGCCTGCGGGGGGTAAACGCCTGCTGCAAAAGGCCGAAGGTTACATCGCCACTATCAAGAACGGCAGGATCACCTTCCGCGAAGGCGAATGGACCGGTGAAGCACCGGGCGGCCTGATCCGCGGCCCCCAGAGGGTCGAAATGCTGGAGGCGGCCGAATGAAAGCCATTCGTACGACCAGCAGCCCTTCGACCCTGGAAAGCCTCGAGCTGTGCGAACTGGACGATGCGCGCGCACCTGAGGCGGGCGAGATTTCGGTCGACTTGAAGGCGAGTTCGCTGAATTATCACGACTACGCGGTGGTCAAAGGCATGATCCCTACCGATCGGGGCCGCGTTCCCATGTCGGATGGGGCGGGCGTGGTCACCGCGGTCGGCAGTGGCGTAACCGAGTTCGCAGTAGGCGATCATGTCGTAAGTACCTTCTTTCCCGATTGGCTCGACGGCCAGCCCCCGGCCTCTGCCTTCACGGGCGTTCCCGGCGACGGGGTCGATGGCTACGCTCGCGAGGCGATCACTGCACCCACACATTGGTTTACTCGCGCACCCCAAGGCTTCAGCCATGCCGAAGCGGCGACGCTGACCTGCGCCGGATTGACCGCTTGGCGAGCCCTGTTTTGCGATTACGCACTAAAGCCCGGTGATACGGTCCTGGTTCAGGGAACCGGCGGCGTTTCGATTTTTGCTCTCCAGTTCGCCAAAGCCGCAGGCGCAACGGTAATCGCGACCAGTTCTTCGGGCGAAAAGCTCGAGAAAGTACAGGACATGGGCGCGGACTACCTGATCAACTACAAGGAAGTGCAGGCTTGGGGACCTAAGGCGCTTGAGCTTACCGACGGGCGGGGTGTCGATTGCGTGGTCGAAATCGGCGGCGCAGGAACGCTCGACCAATCCATGCTGGCTACCCGCGTCGGTGGCCATATTGCGCTGATAGGCGTGTTGGCAGGCTTTGCAGGTCCAGTTCAGACTGCACTTCTGTTTTCGAAGAACCTGACCGTTCAGGGCCTGACCGTGGGCAGTCGCAAAATGCAGCAGGACATGATCGCTGCCATCGAAGCGAACGGTATAAAGCCAGAAATTAGCGATACATTTGCGTTGGAAAAACTGGCCGATGCCTTCCCCAACGCCGAGATCTTCGTCCACCAGGATCCGGCCGACGAGGAACAGCGGCACGGCCTGCAAGTCTGCCTGTTGTCATATCGATTC
>CATMNW010000262.1 GCA_950071875.1 uncultured Erythrobacteraceae bacterium
CGCTGATTGCATCGAGCGGATCGTCGTAGTCCGCCCAGCGCGGCATCCCGTCGACGCCCGCTGTCGGGCGAAATGCAGGCTGTTCGGTTCGCCAGCCCGATCCGGGTGCCTGGGCATGATAGATTTCCTCGGCGCTCATGCCCTCGAACCAGTCGTAGCCCGCATTGAATTCGCGCACGTGGTCGAGGCACATCCAGAGCCATTCGCCGGGCCCGTCGAACCCGTGCCCGCGCGAACCCGGCGCGCGGAATTCGCCCGCCTTTTCGCATGTCGGATGCGCACACATCCGGCCTGTATCTTCGTATCGTCCGTGAAACTTTGTCTGGCGCATTCGTTCTAGAATGGGGAGCCAAGACGTGTATGGAAACCCCGGAGAAGGAGATTTGAACGCATGGCAGGCCGTGTCGAACAGGAAATGGAACAGCTCTTGATCGCAGCGTTTTCGCCTACGAGACTGGAGTTGATCAACGACAGTTCCAAGCATGCGGGCCATTCCGGCGACGACGGCAGCGGCGAGTCGCACTTCACCATCGTGATCGAGGCGCCGGCCTTTGCCGATATGAGCCGCATCGAGCGCCAGCGCGCAGTCAACAAGGCGCTGGGAGACATTCCGGGCGATCGCGTTCATGCCCTCGCCATCCAGGCATCGGCACCGACCAACTAGGAGACGAGCGGAAATGGCATTGTTCGAGCAGACGCTGACCCCGGTCACTCACGATCTCGGACAGTTCGAAGTGCGCCGCGTCCTGCCTTCCAAGGCACGCAGTATGGTCGGCCCCTTCATTTTCGTCGACCAGTTCGGCCCCGCCCAGCTCGATCTCGGCAGTGGCATGGACGTGCGGCCCCACCCGCATATCAACCTGGCCACCGTCACATGGCTGTTCGAAGGGGCGATCGACCACCGCGACAGCCTGGGCAGCTTTTCCACCATCCGCCCGGGGCAGGTAAACCTGATGACCGCCGGCAAGGGCATCGTCCATTCTGAGCGTTCGCCAGAGGCAGAACGCAAGGCGGGCCCCAGGCTTTATGGCATGCAAACGTGGCTGGCTCTGCCGGACGGGCGCGAGGAAATCGATCCCGCCTTCGAAGCGATGAGCGACCTTCCGGTAATCGAGGACGGGCATGCTAAAGCCATCGTAATCATGGGGGAACTGTGGGGCGAACGCGCGCCGACCACCACTTATGCCGACACGATCTATGCCGAAATCATGCTCGAACCGGGCGGGATGATCCCGCTCGAGGAAGACGCCGACGAACGTGCCGTGATGCTGGTGGACGGCGAAGCCTCTGTCGATGGCCATGCACTCCAGCAATTCCAGCTCTCGATCCTGCAGCCCGGCCGCGAGATGACGCTGGAGAGCAAGGCGGGCGCAAGGGTCATGTTGCTGGGCGGCGAGGCTTTCGACACGAGACGCCATGCGTGGTGGAACTTCGTCAGTTCCCGGCGCGACCGGATCGAGCAGGCCAAGGAAGACTGGCGCGAAGGGCGCTTTCCGAAAGTGCCGGGCGACGAGGAGGAGTTCATCCCCCTGCCAGACGGTGCGCCAAAGACCGTAACTTATCCGTGAGGGGACAATCATGACTTTCGAAGGCAAGACCGCCTGGATTACCGGTGCATCGAGCGGCATCGGCGCCGCATTGGCGCGTGAATGGGCCACCCGGGGCGCACGTATCATCCTGTCGGGCCGCGACGAGGAACGTCTGGCGGCCGTTGCAGCCGATATCGAAACGGCAACGCTGATCCTGCCTTTCGACGTTCGCGACGAAGCGGCGATGCACGCAGCCACGACCAAGGCGACAGGCTGGCAGGACGGCGTGGATATCTTCGTCGCCAATGCCGGTGTGTCGCAGCGCAGTGCGGCAATCGATACCGACATGAGCGTCTACCGCGAGATCATCGATATCGACCTGACCGCGCAGATTGCCGCAACGCAGGCTTTGCTGCCGCATGTCACGGAACGCGGCAGCGGACACCTGCTGTTCATCAGTTCGATTGCCGGCAAGGTCGGCGTGCCCATGCGCACGGCCTATAGCGCGGCGAAGTTCGGACTGATCGGCTATGCCGACGCCCTGCGCGCCGAATTGTCGCAGAGCGATGTGCAGGTACACGTCGTGTGCCCCGGTTCGGTTGCAACCGACGTCAGCCGCAACGCGCTCACATCCGACGGATCGAAGCGCGGGCGCAGCGACAAGGTTATCGACAATGGTATTCCGCCGACCGAGGCGGCGCAGCGTATCATCGATGCGGTCCAGGCCGGTCAGCGCGAGATCATCGTTGCAAACGGCGTGGAAGAAGCGATGGGCGAAATGCGCCGCACGCCCGACCAGTTGCTCGATCAGGTCGCCGGCATGGTCGCTTCCGGTTACATGGAGAAGATGAAGGCGGAAGGGTAGCCGATGGCGCTCGAACAGAAGCGGGTCGAGCTGGCCAACGGCATCCATCTCGATGTGGTCGACGAAGGTCCGCGCGATGGACCGGTCCTGATCTTCCTTCACGGTTTTCCGGACAGCCACCGGACATGGCGCAATCAGATCCCGTTCTTTTCGGATCGCTATCGCTGCATCGCGCCAGACCAGCGCGGTTATCGCGGATCGTCCAAACCACAGGAAGTGAGCGAATACACTCCCGACAAAATGGTCGGGGACGTATTCCTCCTCGCCGATGCGCTGGGGGTCGATACATTTACCATCGTCGGCCATGACTGGGGCGGTGCGATTGCCTGGGGCGTCGCCTATGGCGGAATGGCGAACGGCCGCGTGACCCGTGCGATCGTGGCCAATGCTCCGCACCCGGTGCTGTTTCCCAAGCTGCTATACACCAACCGCGCCCAGCGCGAAGCAAACCAGTATTTCCGCGAGTTCCGCAATACGGACAACGATCCGCTGATCCGCGAACACGGTTTGCTGCCGGTGCTGATAAAGGCTTTCGGCGGTGAGCCCGGCTTCAACATGGAGCCAGAAGAGCAAGCCGCTTTGTTGAAGGACTGGTCCGATCCCGATGCTGCCATCGGCATGCTCAATTACTACCGCGCCAGCCCGATGGAAGTGCTACCGCTCGATGCGCCCTACGAGCTTCCGGAAGACTACCAGCCCTTCCCGCTACCCAAGCTGACCATCCCGACCCTGGTTATCTGGGCAATGGACGATGTCGCCCTGCCGCCTGACAATCTGGACGGGTTGGATGAAGTGATCGAGAATCCGGAAGTGGTGCAGGTGCCCGGATCGGGCCATTTCGTGCAGTGGGAAGCGCCCGAAGCGTTCAATGGCGCAGCCAGTGCCTTTCTCGACCGGACGGACTGATCAGCCGTCCCACTCGATCCAGCCGCCATGCGGGTGCGCGGTGGCCATTGGTTTGCGCATTTCGCCATCGGGCCAGTAGCTAACGGTCAATTCGTGACGGTGAGTGTCGCGATTTGCCTCCACGCTGATCCATGCAAGCGGCTTGTCTTCGGTGGCTTTGGCACCCGCTTCTTCCATCATCTCCACGATGGCATCTCTTTCGGCGTCCGGAATGTATTGCCAGACGACCGAGTGGATCAGGGCCCTGGTAGTGCCGGGCTCTTGCGGGCGCGCAAATTGTTCGCGCAGGAAATCGACCGCTCGCTTGCGTTCGATTTCGGGGGGCATGGTCCTTGCCGCTTCGATCGCGGCATCCATTCGGGCAAACCGTTCGGTAAATTCCGGCCAGATGTAGGCCTTCAGCCGCAAGGCCTGCGCTTTGTCGGTCAGATCCACCGGAGCCGTGTCGCAGCCTACCGCTCCGACGATATCGAAACCGGTCCCGGGCGGTGGATCGCCGCGCCATTCGGGCTTCAGGCGCAGGTTTGCATTCTTCGGACCGACGCTTACGCCGCCCAGATCGTAGCCATAGCGGCGCATCATCAGGTTGATGCCCGCGCTCGATCCGATTTCCATGAGATCGAAATTTCGTGGCAACCCACGATCGACCAGCCATAGGAAAGCGGCCGCGAAGCTGGAGGAACGTCCCGCTTCGTTGGTCTGCGGCGGCCCGTCGAGCCCCGGCATCAGATAGGGTTCGTGGCGTTCGATCGCCTCACCGAGCAATTCGGCC
>CATMNW010000263.1 GCA_950071875.1 uncultured Erythrobacteraceae bacterium
CAGCTTGCTAGGGTTTGACCGATGAAGACGGACCTTGATCATCTTCCCCCTCAAAAGCAGCGCGAGATCGAACGCGTTGTCCAGCTCATCTTCGAAGAGTTCAACGATGCCTTCGCGCTCGCCAAGCACGAGTGGAAGAAAGCCGGACGGATACTCAAGATTATCCTCTACGGCAGCTATGCCCGCGGCACCTGGGTCGATGAGCCGCACACCGCCAAGGGTTATCAGTCAGACTACGATCTGCTCATCATCGTCAACGACAAGAGGTTGGCGGACAGGGTCAAATACTGGGCCAAGCTCGATGACCGGCTGATGCGCGAGTACGGTGTGACCGGTACGCTCAAGACGCCGGTCAACTTCATCGTCCATACATTGCAAGAAGTGAACGACGGTCTAGCCCATGGTCGCTACTTCTTCATGGACGTGAAGCAGGACGGAGTAGCGCTTTACCAGTTCGACGACAGCGAACTGCATACGCCCAAGCCCAAGACGCCCACGCAGGCGCTCACCATGGCGCAGGAGTATTTTGACGAGTGGATGCCGAGCGCGGCGAGCTTTCTAAAGGGCTACCGCTTCTATATGTCCGAAGGCGACTGGAAGAAAGCTGCCTTTCTTTTGCATCAGGGGACAGAGACCCTCTACCACTGCGTCCTTCTCGTCTGCACTTTCTACACGCCCCACGTGCACAATCTGGGCTTCCTGCGTACGCAGGCTGAGCGGATCGATTATCGCCTGACGTTCGTCTGGCCGCGCGACAATCGTAAGGATCGCGCGCGGTTCGAGAAGCTCAGGGAAGCCTACGTCAAAGCGCGATACTCGAAACACTACCGCATCAGTAAAGAAGAGCTTGAATGGCTTGGCGAACAGGTTGAGGAGCTTGGTCGCGTTGTACACGAACTTTGTTCGGAACGACTAGAGAAGCTCAGGGCAGAAGCGCTCGCGAAACCAGACAAGCAATAGTCTTTGCCCAAGAAGCTTTGGCAATTCGTGCGTCGCCCATTCTAGCTATCTAAAGCAGTCCGGCCATGACGACCGCTTTTGGGTCGTCTCCTGACTGTCCAGTGTTGCCGGCGTGAGTGCTCAACGCGGTCGTTCAGCTAATGACCTCGAGCCAAACATTCGCCATGCTCCCCGATCACGCCTCAATAAAACCAGGGCGCTATCGCTATGATCACGGCGCCCGCCACGATTGCAGCTGCAAGCCAGTGAATATCGCCGCTCGAGCCGCCGCGAGCCGGAGGCGATGGAGACGGCGGCATTCCATCTTGTTCCAACCGGCGGATCGCCGCCCGGATCAGGCGCGGCGCGTCATCTCCGATCTTGAACAGTTCCCAAGCGACGCCCTGCAGAATGGGACTCCAGTGCTCGGGTGACAAGCGCGCCTGCGCGATTCGAAACGAAGAGCGTCGCATGGCCTGCGTCAGGTCGAAGTCCGGTTCGATTTTCGCCAATACCCCGTCCATCGTGATCAGCGCCTTGAAGATCAGGAGAAGGTCGGGCGGTAACGTCATGCGCTCGTCGCGCATCAGCCCCAGAAAATCGGTTACCATGGCGCCCAGAACAAGGCGACCGCTGCCATGGCGCGCGATCAGCCGTTCCGATGCAGAGAGCACGCGGTCCGCCGGAACGTCGTCGCCGATCGACCACCGCGTCAACACGTCGGCGAGCTGCGTCGGACTGCCAGTGCTAAGCGCCTGCACGAAGCTGACAAATTCTTCTCTCCTGCGCGGGGATACATAGCCGACCATGCCCAGGTCCAGCAGAGCTATATGATTGCCCGGCAGGCAGAGAAGGTTGCCCGGATGCGGATCACCGTGGAACCGGCCGTTCACTAATACCATGTCCAGCACCATGTCGGCACCCAGCGCTGCTATTCGGGCCGGATCAAGGCCCGCAGACACCAGAGCCTGCGCATTGCTCGGCGGCACACCATCAATGTATTCCATGACGAGCAGCGTCTCAGACGTCCATTCCCAGTGGATTTCGGGCACGACGACGCTCGGCTGATCGGCAAAATCGGTTCGCAGACGATCAGCATTGCGCGCTTCGTTCGTGAAGTCGAGTTCCTCAATCATCGCGTCCGCAAGCTGTCGCATCATCCGGCTCGGCCCGAAGCGCCTCGCTTCGGCACTGCCGCGTTCCGCCAGGGCCGCAATATGCGCAAGGAGCCGGATATCCGCCTCGACCCTCAAACGAATGCCGGGCCGGCGGATTTTGATCACTACTGCACGCCCATCGTGCAGCGTTGCGCGATGGACCTGCGCTATGGAGGCCGCCGCCAGCGGTTCTGTATCGAATTCCGAAAAAGCGCTTTCGGGCGCCTCGCCAAGCGCCTCCTCGACAATCGGTCGCAACTCCTCGAACGGAAGCGTTGGTGCCTTGCTATGCAATTGCTCGAATTCTGCAACCCACTCCGGAGACAGGAGATCGGCGCGTGTCGCCAGGATTTGGCCGAGCTTTACGAAGGTCGGCCCAAGCTCTTCCATGGCAAGTCGAGTGCGCCGAGGCAGGCTATGCGACACACCATCGCCCGCATCATCGCTGCCCGAGCGGTCCAGTCCTATCCGGGCGAGCAGAACGCCGAGGCCATAGCGGGAGGTGACGCTGAAAATTTCTTCCAGGCGCTTGCGGTCCCGGCCTGCGATACGCAAAGTCTTTAACATCGCTTAGCATATGGTCACGCCGCAGCTTCTGTTCCACATCTA
This sequence comes from uncultured Erythrobacteraceae bacterium, assembly GCA_950071875.1. Taxonomy (GTDB): domain Bacteria; phylum Pseudomonadota; class Alphaproteobacteria; order Sphingomonadales; family Sphingomonadaceae; genus Qipengyuania. The sequence continues at coordinate 2,706 of CATMNW010000263.1, forward strand.
ACTTGCGTGCGCGGTCAGTGATTGAATGGGGCAGCCATAACCGCCCTCGGCGCACGGCGCGATCCGCATTGACCAGTCGCGGAAAACCAGGTGGAGCATATACCTATGAGAAATTGAGTTTCCGCCGCCCAGCGAGCAGATGATGCTAGTCTACCACGAACTGGCTAAAGAAACGCAGCCTGCCAAGCGGCCAAACCGCCGTGCGCGTTGTGCCACATTCGATCTGGGATCGGCTGCTGATTTCAGGCGTGCGTGCGGATGTCTGGATGCAAAAAGGCGTGACTCCGGCCAACCTCAAGAACAACCCTGCATCAGCCTATGATATTCCGGCAGACCAACGCCTTGGCAAGGTCGCGCTGGTTCTGGGCGCCGGCAATATCGCCGCGATCACGCCGCTGGATGCTTTCCAGAAGCTCTTTCTGGAAAACCAGGTGGTCTTGCTTAAAATGAACCCCGTCAACGACTACCTGACCGAACCTTTGCAGGCCGCCCTGAAGCCGCTGATCGACCGCGACGCACTACGTATCCATCGTGGCGATGGTCTGGCGGGGGCCTATCTTACGACGCATCCGCTGGTGGAGGAAATCCACATCACCGGTGCGCGCGCCACCCATGATCTGATCGTCTGGGGGCCAGGCGAGGAAGGCGAGAAGAACAAGGCCGCCAACACGCCGAAAACCACCCGACACATGACATCCGAGCTTGGTGCCGTTTGCCCCACTATCGTCGTACCAGGCCCGTGGACCAAGGCGGACTTGCGCTTTCAAGCGGAGAACATCGCCACCATGAAACTGCATAACGGTGGCTTTAACTGTGTCGCGGTGCAGAGCCTTATTTTGCCGAAAGGCTGGGATAAGACAGCCGAGTTGATGGGGAATGTCGCCGATGTGATGGCCAAATACACCAAACGGGCCGCTTACTACCCCGGTGCCGAAGATCGCCAACAGGCTTTTGTCGATCACGCCGAAAACCCGCAAATGCTGGATCGCGGGGCGGATGTGGCTCCGCTTTATCTTGCCGATATGGCCGAGGGTGATAGCGATTGGCTGGCCCAGACCGAAGTCTTCACATCTGCGCTTGGTGTCATGCACATCGAGGCACAAGATGCCGAAACCTATCTGATCGAAGCGATTAAATGGGCGAATGACACGCTCTATGGCACATTGGGCGGCAATATCATCATCCACCCTGCCACGATCCGCGCCATGGGCCGTAAACGGTTCGAAGAGATCATCGCCGAATTCCGCTATGGCGCGATTGCGATCAATGCATGGTCCGGCCTTGCCTTTCTGGTGACTGCCTGTCCCTGGGGCGGCTTTGCTGGCGCAACCTTGCAAAACGTCCAGTCTGGTGTGGGCACCGTCC
>CATMNW010000264.1 GCA_950071875.1 uncultured Erythrobacteraceae bacterium
AGGCCTCGACCAGCCTCGAATTCCCGCCCGACGGGGTCGAGTGCCGGATCGAGCTCGACGTGACCTGACCCGAAGAGCTGGCGCGCCCGGCAGGGCATGGATCGGCACTCAGATCGCTGGAAAATTTCCGCCCGGCTGAGCGACCAAGGTCTGCTTCGCGCCCCAGTACCAGCCATTCGCGCGGATATCGCCGTGAGCTGGAACCTGTCGTCCGTTCATGTGGATATTCAAGTCGACGACCGCCTCTATTTCCAACGGTGTCGACAAGCCGAATTCTGCCGAGGACGATGGGTCCGAAACCTTCCCGAGCATTTGTCTTTGGCGATGCAAATGATTGCACTAGAGTGCGCAATCGCCAGGCGTGATTACACTCGGCGCCCAACCCGGCCAAACTGTACGAGACGAAGATTGACCCGCGGAATCACCACGAATGGCTTTTGGGCAGATGGATACGCGATCGTCGACGATCTGCTCACCGATGCCGATATCGCGCTGGTGGCCGCGAGTGTCGATTATTCCGCAAACCGCGGCAGCATGGTCGAGCGTGCCGGGGGGTGCGTCGAAAGCGCCGCGGACGAATACGGGCCGCTGGCGGGCGAGATGCTCCTTCGCCGGTGTCGCCCGATATTCGAAGAGGTGCTCGGGAAGAGTCTCGTGGAAACCTTCGCTTATTGGCGCCTCTATCGATCCGGCGGCGTGTTGAAGAAGCACAAGGACCGACCCGCTTGCGAAATCAGCGCAACCGTGTCGATCCAGTGTCTGCCGATGGATCAGTCCTGGCCCATCGAGATCGAGGACCTGCACGGCCGACATCGCTCGATCGAACTCCGGCCGGGTTCCGCGCTGCTGTACCAAGGCCACCGCGTCTCGCATTGGCGCTTGCCCTTTACCGGCGCGTCACAGGTCCAGTTGCTGTTCCATTACGTCATCCGCGACGGTGACTATGCCGAACACGCACTGGACGGCCATGGCGAAGAGCCCGTGACCCGCCTAACGCTCGACTAGCATGGCCTCGCTTTCCATTGGCCGTCTGCCGAAGACCCATATCGTGCGCGATTTCCTCGACCGCGACACGCATGCGCGCATCCTGGCCGAAAGCATCGAGAACGAAGCCGCCTACGGCCCCAGCAGGGTTTCGAGATACGATGGCGGCAAGCTGGTCGACTGCGTGCTCAACCCCAAGTCGCGCGTTGCCAGTTCTCGGAAGCTGAGCACCGGACTTGCGGAGCAATTCACGCGCGCGATCTTCGAGCGTCGGGACGAGATCGCAAAAGCCACGCACACCGCTTATCCCGCCAAACCCGCGATCGAAATCGAGGCGGTCCACAGCGGCGACGGTGCCTTCTTCAAAACCCATATCGATACCATCCAAGGCAAGGCCAGCGTCCACCGCGTGATCAGCGCCGTCTACTATTTCTCGCGGCAGCCCAAGGGCTTTATGGGCGGCGAATTGCGAATCTGGTCGCTGGACAGGACATCGTCCGTCACCATCGAGCCGGAGGACAACGCGATCATATTCTTCTCTTCGATCGTGCCGCACGAAGTTCTGCCGGTATCGGTGCCGTCGGGCGCGTTCGAGGATGGCCGTTTCTCGATCAATTGCTGGATCAACCGCGCTTCATAGCGCCCGCTCGCCGAAGACCTTGCGCTTCAGGAAGAGTGCGACGCGCAGCGGAACGTAGAGCCAGCGAAGGCGCCGAACCAGCGCGTATCGCTCCAGCAACTCGCGGTCGTTGACCAATTCGAACCATACGGCCCGGCGGTAGCTCCGCCCGTCGCGCAAGCGGAGGATGTGCCTCCGCGCAAAGCTGTTGGCGATGCCGCTGCGCCGCTTGGGCTTCGCGAGCAGCCGCACGCGCGACGCCTTCAGCAGCCCGCGCAGGGCCTGATCGGCGCCCGCCCGTTCGGCAAGCTGCGGCGGAAGCGACCGGCCCCAGACCTCCGCAAGCAACAGCAAGGCCAGCAGCGAGCACCGGCCCGTGCCCAGGCGCTCTGACCGTGCCTGCCACTGCACGATGTCGTCATCGGCCAGATCCTGGGTGAGGACATGGATATCGACCAGCCACTTCAACCGATCCCAAAGCGAAGTCGCCGCATGGGCACACAGATAGGCAAACAGGTCTTCGCGAGAAAACGCAGGGACCCGAACCCCGCCCATCGTCAGGGCCTCCCCGGCCTGAGCCATGCCAAGTCCCGAAAGGAGCGTTTCGGGCGTCTTCAATCGATGGTGCAGTTCGATGGCGAAACGCCCGCTCGGGTCAATCAGGGTGATATCCTTGGCCAGCCTGCGCCAGGGATCGATCCGCCAGTCGCCGAAGGGCGGCCTCGATCCGTGCACCCGAAAGCCGCGTCGTTCGAACAGCGCGATCGCGGCGGCGAAATTGTCCCAATCGACGAGGATGTCGATGTCCACGCTGTGCCGGATGGCCGGGTCGTCGTAGAGCAGATCGCTCAACCATGGTCCTTTTAGCGGTACGACCGGGATCCCGGCTTCTTCCAGCACCCTGATGCAGTCGAGGCTGAGCGCGGCGAGGGAAAGTGCGCGCGTCTGCTCCGCCTCGGCCCGCGCCGTGAGCTCACGAGGTACTGCCAGTCCGGCTTGCCGAATCGACCTGACAGCCAGCGCAAGGACCCGGTGCCGTTCGAGCAATTCGGCGAATTCGTGCCCCCTGCCGTCGATGGCGAGGTAGGCACCCGCGATCCGACGCGCGCGTTCGGGCGATGCGGGCCAGTCGGTGCAAGCCACCATAAGCGCGAATTCCGCCGACGGTGGACGAATTTGCGCGGTCACCATCGCGGCTGCGCGCGCGCCGTCATGCATTCACATAGCAACGCACAACGGTATATTCGCCACGGTCGCGACCACCGCAGACCGCGATATCGCCCGCCATGACCCACGCATGGGCCTCCATCTTCTCGCCGCTGTCGGCGCGGCGCACACCGAAAAAGACCGTGTGGCGCGTGCGGATGAGCCACAGGATGAAATGGCAGACCAGTGCCTGGGCAAGGCAAGGATGGCGGAACGGGGTATGGCGCGTTGCCAGCTCGACGGCGTCGGCAAGGCGCGCGGCCTGTCCTCTTCGGCGCGCATCCAACTGCGGAATGCTGCCCTCGATACCACGGTCGCGGCCCAAGACCTGCGCCAGCCCCCGTGAGGGAACGACCATCGCCGCGACCCGCGCCGGCCACAGCAGTAGCCAGATCGCGAGCGTCAGGGACAGCATGGCGACAGGCATCCGGGACGCGGTCTTCATCTTGCGAAGCAACCGCAAGGCCGGAGGTGTCGCTCGTCCATGCATCGGTCCGGTTGTATATTGCGGTGAGCACCCGATCAAAGGGCTTTCTTTCGGGGGCGTCCCATGCCTAGGCTGCAATATCGAGCAATGAAGACTTCAGTCCATCTTGCCTAGCCAGCCAGTAGCCGATGCGGGCGAAACGTTCGGGCTTGCCATTGCCAGCGATATTCCCTTGCCCGATCTCGCACCGTTGACTCCCGGAACGAAGGCCGATGTGGTGATGCGCGAAGGCCAGGTCGAGACGTGGGACGAAACCGATCCTTTTGCCATCACCCCGTATCTCAGGGCCAAGCAGCGGTGCCTCTGGTTCGACATCCCCGGCAAGCTGGCAATGCGGATCGAGGACGGGCGCTCGATCGTATACCGTCCGCACGCGGGCGTGCCCCAGGACGAGGTTCGGCTGTTCCTGCTCGGTTCGGGAATCGGTGCGATCCTGATGCAGCGCGGCAATCTGGTATTGCATGCGAACGCCATCGCCATGCCGGGCAACGGGGCGATCATTTGCCTGGGAAGGTCCGGAGCGGGGAAATCAGTCACAGATCCCGTTAATAAAGCCTGTTTGTCAGGTATATGAGTCACTGTCATATTAGCTGACAATAGGGCGAGTCATCGAGGGAGATTCACGAAGGAGGGTTGACTCGAAAGGTAGGCGGAGGCGTGTGACATGCGGCGATTGTGGTTACGGTCTCTGTCCAGGTCCAGGGTCGTCCTGCGTCAGGACTAGGTCTCGGTTGGTTGTGTGCACGGGGGTCCCTTCCCAGGTCAGGGGCAGTG
>CATMNW010000265.1 GCA_950071875.1 uncultured Erythrobacteraceae bacterium
TCCTTGCCGGTGAGGATCTTGAACAATGTGGACTTGCCTGCACCGTTCGGGCCGATCACGCCGACGATGCCGCCCGGCGGCAGCATGAAGGAAAGGTTTTCGAAGAGCAGCTTGTCGCCATAGGCCTTTGAGATGTTCTTCGCCTCGATCACCTTGCCGCCAAGACGCTCGGGCACCTGGATGACGATCTGCGCCTTGCCTGGCTTGCGATCCTGCTGTGCATCCTGAAGCTGTTCGAACTTGCGAACGCGGGCCTTCGACTTGGTCTGGCGGGCACTCGGTGTCTGCCGGATCCATTCGAGTTCGCGTGACAGCGCCTTCTGGCGACCGCTTTCCTCACGGCTTTCCTGCTCGAGACGCTTGGCCTTCTTCTCGAGGTAGGTCGAGTAATTGCCTTCGTACGGATAGTAGGAACCACGATCGAGTTCGAGGATCCATTCCACCACATTGTCGAGGAAGTAGCGATCGTGGGTGATCATCAACACCGCACCTGCATAGTCCTTGAGGTGGTTTTCAAGCCACTGGACGCTTTCGGCATCAAGGTGGTTGGTCGGTTCGTCCAGCAGCAGGATCGACGGCTTCTGGATCAGCAGGCGGGTGAGCGCGACGCGGCGCTTCTCACCGCCTGACAGGTCGGTGACGGGCCAGTCGCCCGGTGGGCAGCGCAGCGCTTCCATCGCGACTTCGAGCTGGTTGTCCAACGTCCAGCCGTCGACCGCGTCGATCTTGTCCTGCAGCTCGGCCATCTCTGTGCTCAGCGCATCGAAATCGGCGTCTTCCTCGCCCATTTCCATGCCGATTGCGTTGAAGCGTTCGACCATGTCCGCAGTTTCGCGCGCTCCGTCCTTGACGTTCTCGAGAACGGTCTTGCTCTCGTCGAGCTCGGGTTCCTGTTCCAGGTAGCCGACGGTAATGTTCTCGCCCGGCCATGCCTCGCCGGTAAAGTCTGTGTCGATGCCGGCCATGATCTTGATCAGCGTCGACTTGCCCGCGCCGTTCGGGCCGACGATGCCGATCTTTGCCCCCTGGTAGAACTGCAGGTTGATGTTGCTGAGCACCGGCTTGTTCGCACCGGGGAAGGTCTTGGTCATGTCTTTCATGACGAATGCGTATTGGGCGGCCATCGGGCGGGTGTCCTTCGCGTATGGGAAATTATGTGCCGGGCCGTCGGGCCCGGAAAGGTCTGGGGCGCAGATAGTCGCACCGGTCCGCCGGGGCAAGCATCAGCGCTTACGGACGCTCAAGTCGCGCTTGACGAAGAAAGGCAAACCAACTTCTGGACAAAGGCGTCGAAATTCTGGATGGAGCGGCCCGCCGGGGGGCTTTTTACGTAAGTGGTTGTTTACCGACTTCCCATATTGCGGCGGAAGGATTGACGGGGGCTGGAATGCGCGCGCAGATAATGGGGCTCATAACGCCTACCATGGCGATCGTGTTCTGCGCGGTTTTTCTGGTTATGTGGTGGCGCGGAAAGATGGACAATTACGTCCTCGGTTTCGCAGCGACTTACCTGTTCTTCTCCTTGGGCTTCGGTGTTACTCATCTGTTCGACACAGATGCGCCCTATGTCTTTCACATAACTCAATTCTTTTACACGATGGCAATCTGCGCGACGATGTGGGGATTGGCCAGGCGTGCGGGGCAGCCACATCATCTGGGTGCGATGATGGTGGTCTATTTCCTGTCTGCCGCTACGCTGTTCGCGGCATTGGTCACGACCAACGACCGGTCATCGGCCCTTTTGATCGTGAATATGGGCTATGGCGTGATGAAGCTCATCACGGTCATGGTTCTGGTCGGCGCGCATAGGCGCGAAGCAATCGACAAACTGATTATTGCCGTTCAGGCGGTATTTTCCGCGCAGTTCTTCATTCGACCGGTTTTGACGCTGACCATAGATCAGTCGATCCCGGCGGAGCTCTATCGGGAATCGGTCTATTATTCTGTATTGAACCTGTCGCTGGCGCTCCTTTCACTGGTTGGCGCTGTCGTGCTGATCGGCGCCTGTGTTTACGACCAAATCCGGGCCGTACGCGAGCATGCCGAACTGGACGGTCTGACCGGGCTGCTTACCCGCCGCGCGTTCGAGCGCGATGTTGTCGAAAAGATCGAAAAATCGAAACAAGGCAGCATTCCTGTATCGCTCGTCGTGGCTGACATCGATCATTTCAAGGCGGTCAACGATGTCTGGGGGCATCAGATCGGCGACAATGCCATAGCCCAGTTCGGCGAGGTGATCGCAGCCGAGATACGCGACACGGATATAGCCGGAAGGATCGGCGGCGAGGAATTTTGTGTTCTCGCCTGGAATTGCGACGGCAAAGCGGCAGTAAAACTGGCAGAACGTATTCGCGAGAGGTTTGCCGAAATGCAGGTGGCCGGCATGCCCCATGATCACCGATTAACTGCAAGTTTCGGCGTTGCCGGCCGGGACGAAGGTGAGGGCTACGGCAAGCTTTTCGCGCGGTCGGATGGCGCACTCTACAGAGCCAAGAAAGAGGGCCGGAACCGTTCCGTTCGTGCCGAGCAGCCTTCGTCGAGAGGCACGGTCACCTCGATCAACTCGGTTCAGGCGCAGACGGCCTAAGACCGGCCAAAGTTGCGGCGCAACAGGCGCGGCATCATCACGAGCTGGAATGCAGCCCTGAGGATCAGGAAAGCTATGAAGCTCGCCCAAAGCCCGTCATTCCCCAGCGGCCAGGTGAGAGCAAGCAGAGCGCCGTAGCCGATAGCTGCTGCGATCATCGAACCGAGCAAGGCGCGCGTCCAGCTGGCAGCTACGAATACGCCATCGAATACAAAACCTGCAAATCCTGCAAGCGGGATCGCAACAAGCCATGGCCAGAGATTCCGTGCCTCCGCAGCTACGGCTGGTGTGGCGGCGAAGCTGTCCGTCAACCAGGTTCCGACAAACGCAAATGCCGCCGACAGCGCAACGGCTACACCGAGACAGCGCCAGAAAATGGCCCGGACATATCCTGAAAATCCGGAAGCGTCGTCCTCTCCAGCACGCTCGCCATTAAGGACTTGCGCGGCATTTTCGAAACCATCGAGCAGCAGGGCTGAGAGGATGAAGAGCTGGTAGACGATACCGTTCGCGGCCAACACGATCGCGCCGCGCTCGGCCCCGATGCGCGTCAGGGCAGTAATGGCGGCCATCAGGACGACTGTGCGCAAGAACAGATCCCGATTGGTCGCAAGAAAAGGCTTCAGGGCCGAGAGGGATAATCCCACCCCGGCTGAATTCGCAGCGCGGAGGTCAGGGCCTGCGATACGCCAGATCACGGTCGCGGTCAGCGCCAGCTTTGCGAATTCCGCAATAAAGCTCGACCAGCCTATGCCTGCTATGCCCCAGTCCAGGCCCAGCGCAAGCCACAGGCCGGTTGCAACGTTCAGGACGTTGTACAGGATTTCGATGACCAGAACTTCCCGCATGCGCCTGCGTCCGACGAGGAAGCCGATCAATGCAAAATTCGCCATCACCGCAGGCGCGCTCCAGTACCGGATATCCGCGTAAATGATGGCCGCTGTTCGGACCCGCGCTTCGGCTCCGAGAATATCGAGCAGGAAGGGTAACAGGACTGGCTTGAACACCAGCAACAGCCCAGCAATCGACAAGCCGACGAACAGGCCCTTGAAGAGTACCTGCGCTTGCGCCTGCGCGCCGGAACGCGTGCCGGCCTGGGCGACCAGTCCGGTCGTCCCTGTCTTGAGAAAATTCATTACGGTGAAGACCGCGGCAAACAGTTTCGCGCCGATATCTACCGCGCCTTGTGTCGGTGCATCGCCCAACTGACCGACAATCCACATGTCGCCGACACCGATGAGGGCGGTCGCCACATTGGTTACCATGGCGGGCAGCGCGATGGCCCAGATCAGCCGAGTGTCTATCGTGTGAGCGGATGAGGTTTTCAGACTTGGCTCCTCACGCGCTGCCGCTAGTGAGCCTTTCGGCCGGAGCCGTAACCCGAGCAGCTTCAAGCCCCGAAAAACTGGTCGGGGAGACTGGATTCGAACCAGCGACCCCTTGTACCCAAAACAAGTGCGCTACCAGGCTGCGCCACTCCCC
>CATMNW010000266.1 GCA_950071875.1 uncultured Erythrobacteraceae bacterium
CAGTGCCCGGGTTAAAACCCTCTTAACCACGAAAAGCACAGTCGATCCGTCGAAAAACCATGACGGTACCGCCGGTTGCTCTCGAGGACTTAAGTTAATCCCGCACCCGATTTTTTACGCGAGTTCGGCGATTTCCACGCTGTAACCCTTGGCCCGCAGCCCCTTCACCAGCCGGTCGATCTGTTCGCCATCGCGTGCTTCGCATTCGATTTCTGCGGTCAGTCCCTTGGCCGGAAGCGTGGTGAAGATGCGCTGGTGATAAATCTCGATGATGTTGACATTATGCGCATCGAATTCGCGCATCACCTTGAACAACGCGCCGGGCCGGTCCTGCAAGACGATCTGCAGCCGAGCGAGCCTTCCGGACCGGGCAAGGTCGCGCAGCAGAACATTCGCCAGCAGCCGTGTATCGATATTGCCGCCGCAAAGCACCAGGCCGACGGTCTTGCCTGCGAACATGTCGGGGTTGGACAGGACTGCCGCCAAACCCGCTGCACCGGCCCCTTCGACAACCGTCTTCTCGATCTGCAGGAGCAGCGACACTGCATGCTCCAGCTTTGGTTCCTTCACCAGCAGCACCTGGTCGACCAGTTCGGTAATGATCTGCCTTGTAAACTGGCCCGGTGCCTTTACCGCGATACCTTCGGCCAGTGTGTCGCCGCCGCAGGGGCGTTCGTCGCCGGTCACGGCGGAATACATCGACGGGTAGAGTTCCGCCTGCACGCCGACCATCTCGATATCCGGCTTCATCGCCTTGGCAACTGTCGCCATGCCGCTCATCAGGCCGCCGCCGCCGATCGGCACGACCAGGCAGTCGAAATCGTCCTTTTCCGCCAGCATCTCCAGTGCAACCGTGCCCTGCCCGGCAGCGACAAGCGGGTCATCGAAGGGATGGACGAAGGTCAGCCCGCGCTCTTCTTCCAGCTCGAGCGCATGAGCATAGGCTTCATCGAAGGTTTCGCCATGCAGCACGACATTGCCGCCCACGCTTTCGGTCTGCATGACCTTAACGCTTGGCGTGGTCTGCGGCATCACGATGGTCACGGGCACGCCCAGCCGACGGCCGTGATAACTCAAGCCCTGGCTGTGATTGCCAGCCGATGCCGCGATCACACCGCGTGCTCTCTGCTCTTCGTTCAGGTGGAGCAGCGCGTTGAGCGCACCGCGTTCCTTGTAGGCGGCGGTGAACTGGTGGTTTTCGAACTTGAGCCAGATATCGGCCCCGGTAATGTCCGATAGGGTCTGCGAACGTTGCATGGGCGTGCGCACCACCGCGCCTTCGATCCGCGCGGCGGCCGCGCGGACATCGTCGAGGGTCAGGAGCTCGGTCGCCTTTTCGGCGCGCGCGGTGGATGCTTGCGTCATGGCCTGCCCCTACGGCGCGCATGCGGCCGGCGCAATCGCCGAAAGGGTTTGCGCAGCGCAAGCTATGCCTTATCGCTGCCCCACGACTTGAGAGACGGGATCGCCTGCAATGAAATTCAAACTTCTCGCCGCTGCTACCACCCTCGCCATGACCGCGCCGGCGCAGGCCGATGTGCTGGTCGATAATGTCGAAGGCCTGACGATCGGCGAAGACGGCAAGGTACAGCGCTTCACCGCCCTTGTGATCGACGATGACGGCAAGGTCGCGCAGATCCTGCAATCGAAAGACAAGAAACCGCAGACCGACTTCCGCGAAGATGGCCAGGGCCGGGTGATGATCCCCGGCCTGATCGATGCGCATGCCCATGTAATGGGTGTCGGCATCGGCGCCCTTACGCTGGACCTGTCCGACACCAATTCGCTGGCAGAAGCGCTCGACAAGATCCGCCGGTTCGCTGCAGAAAACGAAGCCCGCCCGTGGATCCTGGGCCGTGGCTGGAACCAGGAAAAATGGGGTCTCGGCCGCTTCCCGACGGCCGCCGAACTGGATAGCGCTGTCGCGGATCGTCCGGTGTATCTTGCCCGGGTGGACGGCCACGCCGGATGGGCAAACACGCTCGCCATGCAGACTGCGGGCATCACCGCCGCCAGCAAGAGCGCCCCGGGCGGCAGGATCGAACGTTTGCCCGGTTCGCAGCAACCGTCGGGCGTTTTCGTGGACGCTGCAGAAGAACTGATGGTGGGCGCGATTCCCGCCCCGCGCCCGAACGAACGCGACCTTGCCTTTGCCGAAGCGCAGAAGGTTTTTCACAGTTTCGGGATCACGGCGGTGGCCGACATGGGCACCACCATCGAAGACTGGCAGGCATTCCGCCGCGCGGGCGACAAGGGAGCGCTGACCCTGCGGATCATGTCCTATGCGGCGGGGCTGGATAACATGGAACTGATCGCGGGCGCGCGCCCTTCGCCGTGGCTTTACGAAGACAAGCTGCGCATGAACGGAATCAAGATCTATCTCGACGGCGCTCTGGGCAGTCGCGGTGCGTGGCTCAAGCGTCCCTATGCCGACGATCCGGGCAATACCGGTCTTCCCATCACCGGCCCTGCCAAGCTGCGCAATATACTGGTGCGGGCAGCACAGGGCAATTTCCAGCCCGCCATTCACGCAATCGGCACGGCAGCCAACGAAGATGCGCTGAACGCAGTCGGCGAAATCGCGGAAAGCTTCACCGGCGACCGGCGCTGGCGGATCGAGCATGTCCAGATCGTGGACCCCGTCGATCTGCCTAAGCTCGGCAGGAACGGCATCATCGCCTCGATGCAGCCGGTCCACCAGACCAGCGACCGCACCATGGCCGAAGCGCGGCTCGGACCCGACCGGCTGGACGGCGCCTATGCCTGGAATTCGATCCTGCAGGCCGGCGGCAAGTTGGCGTTCGGTTCGGACGCGCCGGTTGAATCGGCCGATCCCTTCGCCGGGCTGGCTGCGGCGACCACCCGCATGGACGCGAATGGCGAACCGTTCGGCGGCTGGCGTCCGCAGGAACGGGTGAACCGCGAACAGGCACTGGCGGCCTTCACCAGCGAAGCGGCCTTTGCAGGATTTGCCGAAGGGCGCTTCGGACGCCTCGTGCCCGGAGAGCGCGCTGACTTCGTGCTGATCGACCGTGACCCGCTGCTGGCGACGCCTTCGGAACTGCGCGCTACGAAGGTGCTCGAAACCTGGGTTGGCGGGCGCAAGGTCTACGAAGCGGACTGAGGCTCTTCGGGTTCGGCCGCTTCCGCCTTGCGGCGCTTCTCGGTCAGCCGCATGAGCACCAGCGACCCTTCGAATAGCAACAACAGCGGGACGGCCAGCAGCAACTGCGATCCCGGGTCGGGCGGCGTGATGATCGCTGCCAGCGCCACGATGCCGACGATGACATAGCGCCGTGCCGAAACCAGCTGGTCGCGCGTCACGATACCTGCGCGATGCAACAGCAGCAGAAGCACCGGCAGAAGGAAGCTCATTCCAAACGCCAGGATAAACTGCATGACCAGTCCGAGATATTCGTTCGCCGTCGGCAGCGCCTGGATTTCAAGCCCGCCCGCCGTGCCCTCGAAGCCGAGAAACCAGCGAAACGCCGTGGGCATGACCACATAATAAGCCAGCGCCGCGCCCATTCCGAACAGGATCGGTGTGGCCAGCAGGAACGGCAGGAACGCCCTCTTTTCGCGGGCATAGAGGCCCGGCGCGATGAAGGCCCACAGCTGGTTGGCGATAATCGGAAAGCTGAGGCAGAAGCCTGCGAACAGCGCGACCTTCAGTTCGACGAAGAACACTTCGTAAAGCTTGGTGAAGATCAGCTGCCCTTCCCCGACCGGGAAAGCGTTCTTGAGCGGCTGGATCAGGAAGCCGAGGATAGGATCGGCAAAATACAGACACACGCCAAAGGCAAGCGCCAGCGCCAGCACGCAGCGTACCAGCCGTGCGCGCAGCTCGATCAGGTGGTCGAGCAGCGGGGCCTGGCTTTCATCGATATCCTTGATCACCGCCACGTCAGCTGTCCTTGCCAGCCGGGGGCGGTGCAAGCGGAAGGGGCGGTTCGTCGCTATGCTCGGGGGCCTTCACGGGTGCTGCCCGACTGATGGCGGCTTCCGCGGCGGCGTCCGCATCGGGGACTTCCCCGGCCGATGAAAGCGGCTCCATCTGCGGGGG
>CATMNW010000267.1 GCA_950071875.1 uncultured Erythrobacteraceae bacterium
GGTAGTGAACATGTGCCCCAGGACGCTGCATCCAATCAGTAAACATTGCACGAATGACGTCGCTGCGCGGATCGTGTCGGATGTATTGACGCTCGTTGGCTCCTTGGCGATACATTTCCTCACTGAAGGCACTGTATCCACACACTCCGAAAATTGTCTTGACGGCTGTATCGGAGAGCGAGACAGCCGGATCCCTCCCGGCGAAGAGAAGGGCGAGGATGGCAAGCGGATCGTCGTTCGTGGATTTATCGACGACATTCCCGAAGACTTCCCCACCACGGATGCAATCGCGCCCGCGTGCGACCTTCTGTGTTCGATCAACGCGAAGGACCTAGCAGCATGAATGACAGACTTTTCCGCCAGCTTATAAATCTCGCTCTGTCTGAGGCTGAGGCACGACGAGATGAATGCGCCCCTGCCACCGCTGACCGCGACAAGTGGTCTGCTATCGCAGGGCATTTGGATAACGCTCGCAAGAGAATGCGCGCCGCATGACCGCCACCACCTACCCTCCCGAAGCCTTTAGTGCTGTTCCTGGTATTGATGGAGAGATGATGTGAAAGCGACAGATTACACCGTCCAGCGCGACACTCATCGTGGCTGGCTGATCGAGCAGAACTGGCTGAACCAATGGGAGGCCACTCATCCCGATTACGATCCCACGCCCGTCTATCTCTACGATGGCCCGAGCGACAATCGCTACGTCACCGGCAGAACCCGCGATGAAGTGATCGAGGAAATCGACGTTTGGATTGAGGAAAACGAAGATGATTGAGCGCCCGTGGGACATGAACGATGGCGCTCTCTGGTGCCCGTCGTGCGGGAACATGATTGCACGAGATGACGACGATCACATTCCCGACGAATGCCGCCAGTGCGGCTTTCCCGACCCTGAAGCCGTCGCCGACTATCATTGCGGGCCGGATGACGATGACGGGCTATGCGATTGCTGTGGCGAGACTTGGGAACAATGCCGCAATAATTTCGACTGCGGCCTGATGCCGGATGGCCAGTGCCTCAAGGCAGGCAGCGAGGAATGCGACTGGGATTGTGGGCGGCTGCGCTAATCACACCGATGCCCCCGCCAATACCGATCCCACTTCGCCGCCCAGCCACCGCGCACCATAGCACAGGACAAATCCCCACCGCGCGGAGATACGCACCAGGCGCCGGTTCGATTGCCGCCAGCGCCGCCGGTGGAGGTGCACCGCATGGTCGGGCCGCGAACGAGGGTATGGCCATGGGGGCTGGTGCCGATCGGTTCGCCGACAAGGCGGACCAGCGCTGATTTCGCTTCAGCAGCCGTTGCGCGAGGGCAGGGATGGCCGGGCGAGCAGGTGCCGTCCGTCTCTCGCGCGGCAATGCCCGACAGGCGAATGCGCGGACCCTCGGCGCACCAGACCGGTCCATCGCCATCGTAAACGGCGGTGGGCGTGCATTCGAAGGTCTGACCGGCAGGGATCACCGCGACCGCGGCGAGGAGGGCGAACATGACACTTTCCTACATGCCGCGAATCGTGCCAGCAAGCGCGCATGGTACGCCGCCGCTCCCCCGAACAGCCCCGCATCCCCACCGGATGGACCCAGCACAATGGCGAAGGCTGTCCGGTCGATCCCCTCAGCAAGCCCGCTGTCATGTTCAGGATCGGCAGCAAGACCCCTCGCGATATGCAGACCGCCGAACACTGGATCAATATGGGGGAAGGATCGTGCTGGGATTGGGAGGAAGGCTCACGCGGGCCGATGGATATCGTTGCTTATTGGGAAGAGGACGATATCGTTGAGATTCCGGTGATCGACCTTAGCCGGTCAGCGAGTGAGCAGGGGTTGTAGCTGCGGCGCAGGTGCGTTTGGTTTAAGACCCTCTGAGACAAGCGCGAACCAGTCTCGCGGTTCCCCAACACCCTCGCCTCGCGCTTCCTATCCGGGTGTCATCCGCCGCAGCAATGCCGGAACTTCAGCCGACCGGGGAACTCCCAATCCAAAGCCGTTCCGACCCCTTCTGCATACGCTAAATCCCCTAGACCCGCAAGCTATTTCGTGCTATCAGCGGGTATGGCTGAAAGCAAAGCTGATCCGTTCCGTTTGATCGCAAGCGAAGTTCGCGAGGCTTCGCGGCAGTTCAAAACGCCCAACGGTGTTAGCATGACACCAGACTTCTACACCCAAATCCTCGCAGCGACCTCTCGCGACAACTTGACTGCTACTGATCCGGCGTCGAAACCGCAGGTTTTTGGCTTGGATGTTGTCATTGACCCAACCTTGGGTCCGAACGAATTTGAGCTGCGATATTGAAGTTCACTCCGCACAAGCAATAAGCGCCGCCTCCATTAGTCGTTCTGGCACGCCGCCCGTAATCGCGCATTGTGAGCTTCGATCGCCTCGTAGGTCGCATCCGTATCCCACTTGTTGCCCGGATCATCGACGTTCTCGCCTGGTGCCACGCGCGCGGGTAAAACGCGGTCAATCAGACACAGGGCGGAAGCGCTCGCAATTGGCGCGGGTGTCGTCCGTGGCGTTGAGCAAGCAGCGGTCATAGCGAGCAACATCACCGCTGCGCTGGATTTCCTGTTCAGCATTGTTGGCCCTTTCGACCTGGTTGAGAATGTCGCGCTGGCCTTCGACCACCGCCTTGGTTTCGCCGCCTTCCTGCGCAGTCTCGATCAGTCGCTTGTCGCGGTTGTCGGCAATGGTGATGACGGTCGCAGAGATGGCGAGGATCAATGCCAGCCCCAGAATCCACCACTTGTTCTTGATGCCGAGCAGTCCCTCGGCTGCGAGCCATGCTGCGATCATTAGTCTTCCTCCTCTGTGTGGACCGGATCACCGGGCCTCCCTGTTGGGCGATCGGCCATCACATCGGTCTTGTGCGCGCTGCTTTCGGACGTGCCGAAATAGAAGCTGAGAGCGAGCGAACCCCAGCCAAGGACAATGCCCGCCGCTAGGTCCATGACCCGCTGATTGCTTTCGGGGACCGTCAGCACGAAAAGCCCCATCATGAAGGCGGCACCGATCAGGATGCAGGCGCAGGCAAGAACGAAGCGCATGGTCTGGCGGGTCATTGCAGCGCCTCCGCCATTTTCTCATGATATCGGTTTTTCGCGTAGCCCGCGCCGTTATAGCCCTTGGCGAAGGCACGGCAGCTATCAGGCGAACCAGCACGGCAAGCGCGTAATTCGTCGGACAGACCGTTCGCCTCAATGTAGCGAACCAGCGCCTCGAGATGCTCCGTCTCGCTCGCCGCCATGCGTCGGGCGAAATCAAGCGCGCTATCGTAATCAAGTGCCTTCCAATGGAAGCCCATCACCTGCCAGAGGCCCCAAGATGCACTCTCAAGCGCCGCCTCTGTGTCGCGCTCTGCCATGTCTGCGAGAACCTGCCAGCGAGCATCGTAGGACTTCGGGTAGGGCTTCTGGCCCCACTTCGGATAACTGAATGCCGTATGCCCGAAACGCCCGCCGGTCTGACGATAGAAGATATGCGGTTCGGGAAGGATGATCGGACGGCCGGAATTGTCGAAGCTGGTCCCGCCGCTTTCGACCTTGCGCACCATTTCGATATGCTTGACCGAGACGCCCAACCGATCGGCGGCGCGCTTCATGTCTTCCGCCGTGATGGCCGGCGCTTTGGTATTGACGAACTGCGCGAGGAAAGCGGCGCGGTCGAAAGCTTCCTTCGGCGCAGTCACAACAATGGTGCCCGTCGCTTCGTCTATCGCGGCATCAAGCGCCTTGACCTCGGCGGTGGTGAAGCCTCGTTTCAGCATCAGGCGCACTGCGTCAAAGATTGGTTTTTTTGTATACATTTTGCACCCGATTGAATATCATATGACGATGAAACGGATTGATCTTTCAGGACAAAAGTTCGGACGCTTGCTTGTTCTTGAATTTCACGATTCCAAAAACGGTAGGGCGCGGTGGGAATGCGCTTGCGACTGCGGTGGCACTGCTATCGTGATGAGTGCCAACCTTCGGAGAGGAACGACGGGCAGTTGCGGCTGCTTGCAACGCGAAAGAACTTCGCAAGCGCGCAGAATACATGGGCATTCTAAGAGAACT
>CATMNW010000268.1 GCA_950071875.1 uncultured Erythrobacteraceae bacterium
GTCTTCGCCTACCCGTGCCTGGAGATCGGAAACGCGGAAACGGCTCGCAGTACCGACCGGACCCAATGAGACATCGACAGCGCGCGCCGTCATCACGCCAGGATAAGCGAAACCGACCGGTCCCGACGTTATCCTGATGGGCGTCTCTCCCAAGCGTCCTTCGAGATCGAGCGAGGGCACGCCGGCTGCGATCCGCATCCCGCCAGGTCCACTGGCAACGATCGGTCGGCCACGTGCGGGGCAGATAGTCAGACCGCGCCGCTCGAACGAGAGATTTGCCAGCTCGAGCCGGTCAAATCGTACATCGGTGCATGAACGCCAAAACGCCAGTGCACCATCGGTGTAGCGGCCTTCGACAGGCAGAAGCAGATTTCTCGCTGAACCGCCCGGCAGTGGGCCGCTTGCCAGCACCCGTCCGGAAAAGCCCAACGCACCGCCTTGTCCCTGTGCAATCACGATTTGCGGTACAGCCAAGGCTGCCTCGCCCGCTTCGTAACGCTCCATGGCGAGGCGGAATATCGATCCACCCGATTCGCTACGCTCCATGCGCCCGGAAATGCGCGGCATATTCGCCCCGCCAGTTGCGATGTTACCCGCAATCCGAGGCATCTCATCTCCGCGCGCAGCAACTTCTACGCGCGAAAGGGAAATCAGGCGGGCACCGCTGCCGCCTCGCAGTTCGGCACGAGGCGCCAATAGAGAGTACCCGTCCGGGTCCATGCGCAAGCGGATATCGGCATCGAGCGCGCTGCCGCGGGTTTCGGACTGGAGCGCGCTCGCCATCTTCCGCGTTAGGGGTTCGACGAATGTGCCCTGCCCCGTGCCTGCCAGGGATTCGATGGTTGCAATCAATTCACGCCCGAGCCGCAGTCCGTTTCCTTCCAGATTGCTGTCGAGTTGGACCCGATTGAAACCGTCGCTGGCACGCAGCTGCCCTTCTGCCGTGAGCACGGCAGCAAGTGCCTGCGGAGTTTCCACGCCGCGCGCTGCAAGCGAGAATTTCGCGGTCGTCAGCCGGTCGCGAACCTGCGCGCGCACAGTACCCAGGATCGCTGCTGCGCCGTTGTCGACATAGCGGGTCTGCCCCCCTTGAATTCGGGCTTCGATTGACGGATTGGACAGCCGTGTGTCAGCCGTGACCGTGAGATCAATCGCATAATCATCCAGGGTCAATGCCCTGTCTTCGCAGTTTAGTGCCGCGAAGCGCATCGGACCGGAGAACTTGGGTTCACCGGCATTTGTCGTCAGCGCGCCGAACAGGCTGGTCCGCCCTGTCATGCATCCCGGCATCGAAAGTTCGGGGGCGATCGCGGCCAACGATCCTTCCCAGCTGTGGCTGACCAATCCGGAACCGACGACCTTCAATCCGATTGGCCCGTGGTCGGTTTCGATCAATCCCCGACCATCGCGTATTGCAAGGTTTATGTTGGGCAGGCTGGAGGTCTCGTCTTCCTCTGGACCGAAGATCAGGCTGTCCAGCGAACCGAAGCTGAGTTGGCCGTCGGTATAGCGCCCATACAGACGCGGCTCGACCAGTGTTACTGCGCCAATTTCCGGCACGCCGAAGCGATGGCGCAGTTCCACGATGATCCGTTCGGCGGTAAAATCGGGCCTTTCGGGGTTTCCCAACACGACATTGGACAGGACTTGCGTTGGCCCGCCTACCCGATCGAGCGAGTAGGTCGCGGGAATGTCGTTAGCCTCGAGTTGATCGCGAATGATATCATCGACGATAGATTCGCGTGAAAACCATGCAGCGATGCCCGCAGCAATGACCAGTGCCAGAAATACGCTGGGAATGGCCCAACGCTTCTGGCGCCAACGCGCGCGGTGGACATAGTTGTCCCCCGTCTGGATTTCGTCTTCGTATGCGTCCCGGTCCATCGAAGCCACACTTGCGCCCTAAGCCTTGGAAAGGCAATGCAAGTACGTGTAACGTCGTGTATGGGGGATTGGTTGCCGGGGGATGCGAAACTCACCGCCATGCGCGAAGGGACGGGGCACCGCCAGCGACTGCGCGAACGGTTGCTTGGCGGCGGTGCAGAAGCGCTCGCCGATTACGAGCTGCTGGAATTCCTGCTCTTCGCAGCGATACGGCAAGGCGATACGAAACCGCTCGCCAAGGCCCTGATCACACATTTCGGGTCATTTTCTGCGGTTCTTGCTGCAGACCCCAACGCCCTTCGACAAGTCAAAGGCATGGGCGAAGCGAGTGCTGCAGCGCTATATGCAGTCAATCTTTCCGCACGGCGAATGGCACGCGGTGCGGTGCAGGACAAACCGGTTCTGGGCAGCTGGCAGGCGCTCCTCGACTATCTTGCGATCGACATGGCACACCTCAGCCATGAGAGGGTGCGCGTTCTGTACCTTAATGCGCAGAACAGGCTGATTCTCGACCACCTGCTGGGCGAAGGCTCGGTCGACGAAGCTGCGATCCACCCGCGTGAGGTTATCCGCAAAGCCTTCGATATCGGTGCGACCGCGCTTATCCTTGTGCACAACCACCCGAGTGGAAATCCCGAACCGAGCCGCGCAGACATACAGATAACTTCGCGCATCGCAGAAGCGGGGCGGTTACTGGGCGTAACTGTCCACGATCATGTCATTATCGGACGCGACGGTCATGTTTCACTACGTGCCAGGGGGCTGATCTGATCGGCGCGGAACCAGCCTGCGCTTCTTGCCATCCAACGCCTGGCCGCCTAGCCGCGCGGTGACGCGAATCCCCGCACGTTTCTGACCGGAGCTTTTTGATGGTCCCCCGCTACGCCCGCCCCGATATGACCGCCCTGTGGGAGCCGGAAGCGAAATATCGCATCTGGTTCGAAATTGAGGCTCATGCCACCGAAAAGCTCGGGGAACTGGGTGTCGTACCGCAGAGTGCTGCCAAAGCGTTGTGGGACTGGTGGGCCACCGACCCGAAGATCGATGTCGAAGCGATCGACGCTATCGAGGCCGTGACGAAGCACGATGTTATCGCCTTCCTTACCTGGGTCGCGGAAAACGTCGGCGACGAAGCACGCTTCATGCACCAGGGCATGACCAGCAGCGATGTTCTGGATACGACACTGGCCGTCCAGCTGGCGCGTTCCGCAGACATCTTGCTGTCGGATCTGGATGCCCTGCTGGAAGCGATCCAGCGCCGCGCCGAAGAGCACAAATACACGCCGACAATCGGGCGCAGCCACGGCATCCATGCCGAACCGGTCACCTTCGGCCTCAAGCTTGCCCAAGCCTATGCCGAGTTCGATCGCTGCCGCACCCGGCTGGTGGCCGCGCGCGCGGAAATCGCCACCTGCGCTATCTCGGGCGCGGTCGGAACCTTCGCCAATATCGATCCGCAGGTCGAAGAGCATGTGGCAGACAAGCTTGGTCTGACGGTCGAGCCGGTTTCGACGCAGGTCATCCCGCGCGATCGCCACGCGATGTTCTTCTCGACCCTTGCCGTCATTGCCGGGTCGATCGAGCGCCTTGCCGTGGAAGTGCGTCACCTGCAGCGCACCGAAGTTCTCGAAGCCGAGGAATATTTCTCGCCCGGCCAGAAAGGCTCGAGCGCGATGCCGCACAAGCGCAATCCGATCCTTACCGAAAACCTGACCGGCCAGGCCCGAATGATCCGCGCCTACGCCCTGCCCGCGCTCGAGAACGTCGCGCTTTGGCACGAACGCGATATCTCGCACTCGTCGGTCGAACGCTTTATCGGGCCCGATGCCTGCATCACATTGGACTTCGCGCTGGCGCGACTCACCGGCGTGGTCGACAAGCTTCTGGTTTACCCCGACCGCATGCAGGCGAACATGGACCGCATGGGCGGCTTGATCCATTCGCAGCGCGTACTGCTGGCGTTGACTCAGAACGGCGTCAGTCGTGAAGACGCCTACCGGCTGGTCCAGCGCAACGCGATGAAGGTCTGGGAATCGGACGGCAAACTCATGCTGCTCGACCTTCTGAAGCAAGACGATGAAGTCACCGCCGCACTATCGGAAGCGGAGCTCGAAGAAAGGTTCGACCTCGAATACCCCTTCAAGCACGTAGACACGATATTCGCG
>CATMNW010000269.1 GCA_950071875.1 uncultured Erythrobacteraceae bacterium
CACGGCCCGGTTCGGTTTTCGGAGCGTCGTCTGTCATGGTAGTCACCCTTCCTCGCCTTACGCTGCAGCGAACTGGTTCATGGTGTTATCCTTGCCGCCCGCCTTGAGTGCGGCTTCACCGGCAAAGTACTCCTTGTGGTCATCGCCGATGTCCGAACCGGCCATGTTCTGGTGCTTGACGCAAGCGATACCCTGCCGGATTTCCTCGCGCTGCACATTCTTGACATAGCCGAGCATCGCCTGTTCGCCAAAGTATTCGCGAGCGAGGTTGTCGGTGCTCAAGGCAGCCGTGTGATAAGTCGGCAGCGTGATGAGGTGATGGAAAATGCCGGCACGCTTCGCAGCATCCGCCTGGAAGGTGCGGATCTTCTCGTCGGCCTCGGCAGCAAGCTCCGAACCGTCGTAATCGACGCTCATCAGCTTGTCGCGATCGTAGTTCGAGACATCCTTACCTGCTTCTTCCCAGGCATCATATACCTGCTGGCGGAAGTTCAGCGTCCAGTTGAAGCTGGGCGAGTTGTTGTAGACCAGCTTGGCATTGGGGATCACTTCGCGAACCCGGTCGACCATGCCTGCGATCTGCTCGACATGCGGCTTTTCGGTTTCGATCCACAAAAGGTCGGCACCGGCTTCCAGCGCGGTAATGCAGTCGAGTACGCAGCGGTCTTCGCCGGTTCCGGGACGGAACTGGTAGAGGTTGCTGGGAAGGCGCTTGGGTGCGAGAAGCTTACCATCGCGGCTGATGAACACCTGGCCGTTCTTGATATCGGCAGCGTCCACTTCGTCGCAGTCGAGGAAGCTGTTGTACTTGTCACCCAGATCGCCGGGTTCTTTCGAATAGGCGATCGACTTCGTGAGGCCAGCACCCAAGCTATCGGTACGGGCAACGATGATCCCCTCAGGAACCCCGAGTTCGAGGAAGGCGTAACGGATCGCGCGGATCTTCTGATGGAATTCTTCATGCGGAACGGTGACTTTGCCGTCCTGGTGGCCGCACTGCTTCTCGTCAGAAACCTGATTTTCGATCTGAAGGGCGCAGGCGCCGGCTTCGATCATCTTCTTCGCGAGCAGGTAGGTCGCCTCGGCATTTCCGAAGCCTGCGTCGATATCAGCAATGATCGGAACAACGTGGGTTTCGTGATCGTCGATCGCCTTTTGCAGGCGCTGGGCTTCCACTTCGTCACCTGCATCCCGAGCATCGTCGAGTTCACGGAACATTCCACCCAATTCACGAGCGTCAGCCTGGCGCAGGAAAGTGTACAGTTCTTCGATCAGTCCTGGAACCGAGGTCTTCTCGTGCATCGACTGATCGGGCAGGGGGCCGAAATCACTACGAAGCGCAGCAACCATCCAGCCGGACAGGTAAAGGTAACGGCGCTTGGTGCTGCCGAAATGCTTCTTGATCGAGATCATCTTCTGCTGCGCGATAAAACCGTGCCAAGTGCCCAGCGATTGGGTGTAGTTGGCGGGATCGCGGTCATAGGCTTCCATGTCCTCGCGCATGATCTTCGCAGTATATCGTGCAATATCGAGCCCCGTCCGGAAACGGTTCTGGACGACCATGCGAGCAGCGCTTTCAGCGTCGATCGCGCCCCAGGGCGCGCCGCCTGCTGCAATAGTTTCGTTCAGTTCGGTGATCCGGGCCGAATAGGTCACGGGGAAACTCCTTCGATATGTTGGGGCCTTATCGCCTGGGCTCGATATGCGGCAATCCGGGCTCTAACGATAGTAAAGTTTACAAAATATCTTGTCTAACATGCCAATTCATCGCTAGGCATCCTGTAAATCTGTAAAGAAAGTTACACATGGCAGACGATGCTCTTTTTGCTGGCCCAGCTATTCGCCGCCTTCGCAAACGCGAAGGGCTGACGCAGGCTGCCACTGCCGCGCGGCTAGATATTTCGCCGAGTTATCTGAACCTTATAGAACGTAACCAACGGCCCGTAAGTGGGCGCGTGATGATGCAGTTAGTCGAACAGTTCGACTTCGATCCGAAAAGTTTGCGCGAACATGAGTCGATCGGTGGGATCGATGGCCTGGCGCGCAGATTTTCCGACGAACGCTTTGGTGATCTCGGCGTCGATCGGGAAGAGTTGCAGGAATTTCTCGCCGCAGCTCCCCAAGCGGCTGCTGCCTTTGCCCGCCTTTATGACAACGCGGGGGACGCTTCTACGGAAGTGCTGGAGCCGCTGGCAGCATCGCGCCGTGAGATCGAACGCTGGCGCAATCACTTTGCTGATCTGGACGCTGCGGCCGAACAACTGGCCGATGATATGCGTTTGTCTCGCGGGGATATTGGTATCGCGCTGATCGAACGCTTGCGCGAACGGCACCAGCTTTCCGTTCGTTTTCTTCCGCAGGAAATCATGCCTGACAGTCTGCGCCGTCTGGATCTCCATGCGCGGCAAGTTCAATTGTCGGAAATGCTCAGCAACGCATCGCGCAACTTCCAGCTCGCACTCCAGATCGCGCAGCTCGAATTCGCAGATGCTATCGAAGCGATCGCGAAGGGGTCGAAATTTGACGACGAGGCTGCCCGCGCTCTCTTCATCCGGCATTTGACCGGTTATGTCGCAGCGGCTTTGCTTATGCCGTACAGCAGATTTCTTCGAGCGTGCGAGGCAACCGGTTACGATCTTCCGATACTCGAACGGCGCTTCGGTGTGAGCTTCGAGCAGCTGGCACATCGTCTGACCACCTTGCAGCGTATAGGTCAGCGTGGCTTGCCATTCTTCATGGTCCGGATTGACCGGGCGGGACAGTTCTCGAAAACCTTTACCGGAGCAAGCACGGCGCGGTTCATCGAGTCCGGATCGAGCTGTCCGCTTTGGGACGCTCATCGAGCATTTGACCGGGCGGGCGAATTGCAGGTTCAGTTCGTGGCGCTGGACAACGCCGGTGATCGGGACGGGGGTTGGCTCACGATGGCACGAACTGTTGAAGGAAGCGGCGCGCCGGGCAAAGCGCAATTTGTTATCGTTCTTGGTGTGGAGGCAGTCTTCGCCCAGGAACTCGCTCAGGCGCGCGGGGTCCCGCTCAGGAGCGATGACGCCCAACCGATTGGTCCGGGATGCGCGCGATGCCACCGTTCCAGGTGCAGCCAGCGATCATTGCCTCCAATTGGCCGAAAGCTCGCCTTCGACAAGGTGCGAACCGGGATCACGCCATTCGAATTTGCACCCGATTAACCTTCAATCGTCTTATCTGCCGGAACCGGCCCCCCTGCATCGTGGTTTTCGCTCCATGATTACAAATTCAGGGACGAAATGACATGACTGAAGAACGGATTACCGAAACCACGGACCCGGCGGGAAATACGCATACAACGCATACTGTCGTCACCGACGGTGAGTCCCGGAAAGCCGGGGGCACGAACTGGATATTGATCTTGCTGGTCCTTGTCGTTGCCATCGTCGGGATATTTTTCCTGACCCAGATGAACAGCGCGGAAGTCGCCAAGGATAACGCCATTGCAGGCGCTGCCAATGAAGTCGGTGAAGCTGCCGGACAGGTCGGCAATGCCGCGCAAGAAGCTGGCGACGCAGTCGAGAACGCCGTTTCCAACTGATACTGTTTTCAACCTTTTGAAGGGCGGTGAGTACAAACTCGCTGCCCTTTTTACGCAGGTGTAAAATTTACCGACGGTTCACCCCTATGTGCTAGTCAAAGAATCCGACACTTCTGAATGGTGAGCCGGAACGGATGATCCGCCTTTTCAAGCATTACATTTCCCACAATGTGGTGCTGCTGTCCCTGATTGATCTTCTGCTCCTCGCGCTCGCGGGAGAAGGGGCATGGCGTTTGCGCGTCTCGCAGATCGGTATCGGCGCGGGACAGTTTTCCGATCGTGCAGTCGAGATCTCAGGCTTCGCTCTGGTCATTTGGCTGGCGATGATTGCGGTGGGATCCTATCGTTCGGAAGCTCTACGTTCGATCCGATTTGCGACTGCGAGGATGCTCGTTGCTGTAAGTCTCGGTGTGCTGGCAATCTCTCTGATCAACTTTTTCCTGCCGGGATCGGCCCTTTGGC
>CATMNW010000270.1 GCA_950071875.1 uncultured Erythrobacteraceae bacterium
GCGAACCTGCGATTGCCGCAGAAGTGTCCGCTTCGGCGCTCGTCGCCGGTGTGTTGCTATCGGGCTCGAAATCCGACGGGAAAAACAGGATGATGCCCAATACGATCGCGCCGACCGCCCAAAGCAGGTGATTTTTCCTGATGCCAATGGGTGGGTCCGAATGTCGCATCAGATCGTCCGGTATTTGTCGCACGTCATGCGCTTGCTCGATTCGACATTGTTGGCGAGGCCTGCGGACAGGTTGCGATTATCGCGGATCACCATTGCGGCCTCTTGAGACAGCACACGCTCGGACATGAAGGTCGTGCCGAATAGAGGCGTGTAGCGATAGAACACTTCCACGAACATCACCGCGCTACCCGGCTCCGCCGTCGCGATGGCTGTTCCGCGCCCCATGCCCAGGAACGAATTGTCCGAAGCGCCCTTGCCTTCGCTCCCATACATGGAACCGCGATTATAGACGCCCGCGCATCTCTGCCAGTGTATGGTTTGCCCGCCGGTCGCATTGCGTTCGAGGCTCGAGATGACGATCCGCCCCTTCTGCATCATGCCGAGCGTCTTGGTCTGGAGCGAGGCGCCTCTCAACACCGTGTTGATGTCGCTATCGGTAATGGTTGGGGACAGCGTGTTGGTGTCGGTCTGCCCGAGACGGGAGGCGTTGTCGGCCAGCATCAGCGCGACCTGGCTGGTGCGCATGTTGGCCGTCGCGAGAAATGCGATCTCGGCTCCGAACATGGCGAGCAGCATGAAGATCGGTAGCGAAAAGGCGAACTCGATCAGCGCGAGCCCGGACTGAGCCCCCGGCAGAGCACGCCAGCGGTGGCTTACTCTCATGCGCGTCCGCTTCAGTGTCCGCGACTTCACGGGCATACTCCCGTGACGGGCTGGCGGGCTTGCTGCTGCTTGTAGGGCTGCGTCTTGAGGTAGGTCTTGCTCGAAAGGTTGACGATGGAAGACCCGCCGATGAAGCGGTAGAAGGGAAACAGGGCCTCGTACGAAACGTTGGCGGTCAATTCGACGATGTCGCGCGCGCCGCCAATGCCGGTCGCCCCGGCATCCGCGTCCCAGCGGCCGTTGCGATTGAGATCCTCGAAAGCCTCGTTGTTGTTGCAACGCCCGTCGCTGTTACCGTCCGCCCAAACCTCGGGTTGATCGACGGAATCATAATTTTGGTAATTCTGAGCGGTCAGCGAAATCGTGGCCTGCGGCAAGATGGGTTGGATCTGAGATTTGTAGCGCTTCTCGATCTCCCCGAACTGCCCGTTTGCCGTTTCCAACGAAACCTGCCGCGATGCTTCCTCCAGCGCGCCCTGCATGACGGCGTTGATGTAGATCTGGTGCCCAAAATGAAACGCGCCCATGATCAGCATCACGAAAACCGGCAGCGCAAAGGCGAGCTCGACGACCGTCGCGCCCCGTTGATCGCTCCCTATCGTTTGGCGGGTCATTGCACGATCCTAAGGTCGGACATGCTCTTGGCGATGCGCTCGAAATTGTCATTGAGCTGCGCTGCGTTGGTCGAAACGAAAGCGCTGTTCGGGCTGGCGCACTGGACCAGATTGCTGTCGAGACTGGTGGCGAAGGCGACCACCCAAAGGCGGATATTCTTCGCCTTCACCGCCTCGCAAAGGGCGAGGAACCGAGCCCTGTGGTTCGGGTTCTGCTTCGCCTGGATCCCCGCCGCGTCCCAATACGCTCCGGTCCAGTTGACGATCCTATGGTCATTCCATTCGTTTCCGTAGGAATTCGAATCGTAAACAGTGGTGGATAATTCACCATCGGTCATGAAGATCATGTTGCGCGAAACGAACCCGTTATTCGGAGCGGTTTCGTTTACGTTCGAAGAGAAGATTCCATCGGGGGAAGAGAGACGCGCCCCCCAGAGGATTCCTATATCGTGATACGTTCCACCCAGCGCTGCCAAGCTGTTCACGTAGGCATCGAAAGCACTCTTGTTCAATGTCGCCAGATTGGTCGCAGCGGGGGGGCAAGCACCATAGACATAACCATAGGTATATGGGGGATTGGTGCTCGAATCCGTAATGCTTACTTTATTGGGGTTCCCTTCCCGGTGATAGATAATCTCCGGCCATAAAGGTTTCCAGCGATCCGAATTGGTGCTCGGCACGAGATCGATATTGAGATCTTTTGCAGCGGTCGGCTCGATACGGCCTGTCAGTGTGTTGAAGGTGAATGTATCGGAGTTGACAGTATCCGGTTCCCGAAGACAACCCGCCCAGCGGTCGCTGTAGGAACCGTGTTCCGAAGGCCGCGTGACAACGGACCCGTTGGTCAATGTGTTGTAATATGCGTTGATCGGGGTCGCGACCTGTTCATAATCGTAGCGAAGGAACCGCGCGTTCGGCGCGTTGCGATCGTAGGTGATCGCCTTGCGGATCGATTTGCGCTGGCACGTCCGCCAGTAGGATGAACCCCGCAGGTAGGTGTTGGGATAGGCTGTCGAGCCGTTCCAGCTGTAATATTGAAACGTGTAGGTGCCGCTGGAATCGCCGGATTTCGTCGCGTTCTGACCCTGCGTGTAACCATCATTGCTTGGTGCCCACCAGCCGGTGATGGGCTGGTTCTTCGAATACAGCTCATAGCACTCGTAGGCATCGACATCGG
Organism: uncultured Erythrobacteraceae bacterium; assembly: GCA_950071875.1. Lineage (GTDB taxonomy): Bacteria > Pseudomonadota > Alphaproteobacteria > Sphingomonadales > Sphingomonadaceae > Qipengyuania. The sequence goes on from CATMNW010000270.1 coordinate 2,626, forward strand.
TGAGCGTCTCGATCCGCGTTTCCGTCGATTCGTAGACTGGCCGCCTTGTCGAAAAATTGACGGTGTCGGCGATGTTTCCGCCGACGATGAAGGAAGGGTCACGCGTCTTGACCAGACGTGCGGCGTTCACGCTTTGCGAATAGGGAACGAAGGAATAGCGGATGCGCGCGCCAGAGTTGGCGCTGGCCGAAGCCATCGTGTCGTAGAAGTTCTTGGTCGCCTTCTTGAGCGCTTCTATTCGGGTCGTCGTACCTCCAGCACCGTCGGAGATCGACCATCCCATGGAACCGGTGACGTCAAGGACCATGGTCACATCGGTGTTGGTGATCCTGAAGGTTGCAGCACAATCTGCGGTCAGATTTTGCCGCTTGTAGCCGAAAATCTTCATGATCGCGGTTGGGACGCTGGCTTTGGCGATGCCATTGATGGTAATACCGTCATCGGGCGAAGAGGGCGTGAAGCTCAGATTGTAGCTACCCGCGTAGGATTTCGGGTAGTTCGCGTTGAACATTTTCGTCGCCTGGGCCGCCGCAGATGCGTCGTAGCGATTGGCCCCGACTGCCTTGCGCCCGGCGAGGACGCCCGCATCGCAAGCCTGTTGCAGCCGGGTCATCACCATGTAATTGCGGCTCATGTCGACCGCGCCGCCGATGACAGCCAGAATGGGAAGAACGCTCGCAGCCGCGATCGCCAGCACATTGCCGCCGGTGTTACGGCGCAGCGCCGTCAACGAGAACCTGTAGCTCGGTCGTGCTGACATCATGTGGTCTCGGCGCGATAGTCCATGGCGGGCCCTATGCGATGGTTGCGGTTAAGCCTACGTACCGCTCCATGCCTAACAACGTGTAAACCGGGGCGGATTGCAGGACGAAACGTGGACCGCGCACACATCCATCGCATTGCGAACAGCTACACTTCCGGTGCGGCGAGATCGGCCGTCGATACCTTGCTTGCGCTGGATGCGCAGTTCGCCAAATTCGTGTTCACCGCCAGCGAACCGATCCTGGCACAGATGCGGCTCGCCTGGTGGCGCGACCGGTTTGCCGAACCGCGCGAGAACTGGCCCGTCGGCAATCCGATCCTGTCGGAATTGGCCTCGTGGGACGCCGAGGTGTCCGGGTTGGGTGGTCTGGTGGATGGCTGGGAAGCGCTGCTCGCGAATACGCCGCCGCGGATTGCGGATTTCGAAGCCTATCGAGAGGGACGTGCGTCCGGATGGATCGTCCTAGCGGACCATCTCGGGTCGAAGGCTGACAAGCGGGCGATCGCGCTCGCGAGCGCGCGGTGGAGCATGGCGGACGCTGCGGCGAGTATGAGCGAGAGCGAAGCGAGAGAACTGGCACGCCGCGAGGGGCTCGCGCTACCGAACGCACCGCACCTGCCGCGGGACTTGCGGG
>CATMNW010000271.1 GCA_950071875.1 uncultured Erythrobacteraceae bacterium
CATGCTTATGGAATTGACGATCGGCTTGCCCGATACGCATTTCAGCCCGGCCTCGATCACGCTCCATTTGGAACTGTCGATCATGATCGGGACACGCGCGATATCGGGTTCGGCACCGATCAGGTTCAGGAACGTGGTCATGGCCTTTTCGGCATCGAGCAGGCCTTCGTCCATGTTGACGTCGATCACCTGCGCACCGTTTTCGACCTGCTGGCGGGCAACCTGGACGGCAGCATCGTAATCGTCGGCCATGATCAGCTTCTTGAACCGTGCCGATCCGGTCACATTCGTCCGTTCGCCGATATTGACGAAGCGTGCAGTGGTGAGGTCGCTCATGTCAGGTAAACGGGGTCAGGCCGCGCGCGAGCACGACATCGTCATAAAGGGTGCCTCCGACATCGAACTGCCGGGTGCCGATTTTCTCGAAGCCCTGCTTGGTATAGAAGGCTATGGCACGGTGGTTATCGTTCTTCACCCCGAGCAGTAGGCGTTTGAAGCCATAGGCACCATCGACCGCCGCCTCGAACAGATCCTTGGCGACGCCGGTGCCATGGAAGCGAGATAGCAGGTAGATCTTCTTGAGTTCCCTGTCCCCTTCCCGCGCGGCTTCTAAATCAGGAGCGGTAAGCAAGGCATATCCGATAGGTGCCCCGCCAAGTTCCGCGAGCCAGGCACGGCCGCCATTCTCGAGGATTGATGCTATTTGATCCGCTGCATGGGCTGTCCCGCAGTGGGCAACAAGCGCGGCGCCATCGATCTTCCCTGCGAAGGCTTCAAGAAAGGTAGCGTTGGCGACCAGCGATATGCGCGTCGCATCATCCGTCGTTGCGCTGCGTATGCGGGCTTGTTCGGTCATCGTTCGGCTCATCATGATACGGTGAAGGCTTCGAGCCCGGCGAGGCGCATCTCCTGGCCTCGACTGGGGATGTCTCGTGGCTCCAGGCCTTTGACGGCTCTGGCCATTGCAGCAATATGTTCGGGCGTCGAACCACAGCAGCCGCCCAATGCGTTGACCCGGCCATTCTGGGCCCAGACGCGGGTCAGCGCCGCTGTCGTTTCGGGAACTTCGTCATACTCGCCAAGATCATTCGGCAGTCCGGCGTTCGGGTAGGCCATGACATATGTGTCAGCGATGTCCGACAGCAGCTGAACGTGGGGGCGAAGCTGTTCCGCGCCGAAGCTGCAGTTCAGTCCTATCGTCAGCGGTCGGGCGTGTCGCACCGTATGCCAGAAAGCCTCGACCGTATGACCCGAAAGGTTCCGGCCCGACAGGTCCGTGAGCGTAAGAGAGATCATCAGCGGAATGTCCCGGCCCAGTTCCCGTTCCAGCTGTCTGACAGCCATGATGGCGGCCTTGCAATTGAGAGTATCGAACACCGTTTCGATCAGAATGAAATCCGCGCCGCCTTCAATCAACGCCCGGCATTGTTCGACATAAACCGCCACGATTTCGTCATAAGTTACTTCGCGAAATCCGGGATCTTCCACATCGGGTGACAGGGACAAGGTCTTGTTGGTCGGTCCTACCGCCCCGGCGACGAACCGTGGCACACCGTCGCTGCGATCGTCGACAGCTTCACGGATGATCCGCGCGGCTGCAAAATTGATGTCGTGAACCAGCGCCTCGGCCCCGTAATCAGCCTGGCTGATACGGTTGGCGTTAAAGGTATTGGTGGCAAGGATATGCGCACCTGAATCAATATAGCTGTCGCAGATCGCGCGGATTACCTGTGGCTGCGTCAGATTTACGAGATCGTTGTTGCCTTTCTGGTCCTGTTCCAACCCCGTCTGGCCGACGTAATCGTCGGGTGCCAGTTTCGCGCGCTGGATTTCGGTTCCATAAGGACCGTCCTTGATAAGGACTTCTCTGGCCGCAGCCGCTGCGAATTCGTCTCTTTTCGTCACGAACGCACCTTCGGCCTCAACCCGAGCATATGGCATATCGCATAACTCAGTTCGGCCCGGTTGAGGGTATAGAAATGGAACTGGCGCACGCCACCAGCATACAGGCGCCGACACAATTCCGCGGCGATCGTCGCGCTGACAAGCTGGCGCGCTTCCGGACGATCGTCGAGTCCGTCGAACAAGCCTTCCATCCAGTCGGGAATGGCCGTCCCGCACAGGGAGCTCATCCGCTGGACCGCGGCGAAACTCAGAACCGGCATGATGCCCGGCACGATTTCCCCCTTGATACCTGCCGCGGCAGCCTTGTCGCGGAACTCGAAAAAACACTGGGGGTCGAAAAAGAACTGGGTAATGGCTCTTGTAGCACCGGCATCGAACTTTGCCTTCAGGTTCTCGATATCCGCCTGCGCATCGGGAGAGTCGGGGTGCACCTCCGGATAGGCCGCTACCGAAATCTCGAAATCGGCGACTTTCTTCAGACCTGCGATCAGTTCGGCCGCATTGGCATAGCCTCCGGGATGGGGCGTATAGTGCTCGTGTCCTTCGGGAGCATCGCCGCGCAGTGCGACGATATGCCGAATGCCTTCGTCCCAATAGTGCTGCGCGACCTCGTCTACTTCCTCGCGCGTGGCGTTCACACATGTAAGATGCGCCGCGCAGGGTATATGGGCTTCGTTCTGGATGCGAACGACCTGGCTATGGGTGCGTTCGCGCGTCGATCCCCCGGCGCCATAGGTCACGCTGGCGAAGCGGGGACCCAAGGGGCCGAGTGTTTCGACGCTCTGCCACAAAGTCTGGTTCATTCGATCGTTCTTGGGCGGAAAGAATTCGAAGCTGACCTCGATATCGCCGGCGAGACCGGAAAAAAGCGGTGTTTCCAGCGCCCGCTGGGCTTCGCGCATCTGGTCGATGGTCGGGCTCACGATACGGACTCCTCGGTTTTGGTGCAGCGCTGCGCTATCCATATTTTCACTACCAGTTCCCCGTCCTCGAGCGCGGAGGGCGGCACCGGCGCGAAGCCCGCGTTTGCCAGCAATCCGCTCATCTGGGCATCATCGAAACCCAGCCGCGCGTGGGCGTGGCGATCGCGCAGCTCTTCGCGCTGGTGAGCGGCGAAATCCACGATGGCGATCCGCCCCCCTGGCCTTGTCACGCGCGCAGCTTCAGCCAGAGCGGATGCCGGCGACTGCGCGAAATGGAGGACCTGGTGGAAAAGAACCGTATCGAAGCTGGCAGCGTCGAAAGGTAATGATGCAAAATCGCCCTGGACGAGCTCGACGCGTTCTGTCGGCAAATGCTGCAGCTTGGCACGTGCGACACGCAGCATGGCAAGGCTCTTGTCGAGCGCTACTATCCGATCAGCCCGTTCGGAAAAGATTTCCGCCATTCGGCCAGTACCGGTACCGATGTCCAGCAGACGCCCCAGGGGCAGCTCACCTAGCGCATGGGCCAGCGCAGCCTCGACGGCTTCGTCCGAGGAATGCAATCGCCGCAGCTCATCCCAATCGTGCGCATGTTCGGAGAAATACGCCTGGGCTTCGCTTTCGCGATGGTGGCGGATATTCGCCAGCTTGCGCCGATCCTGTTCGCACTGGCCGGCAAATTGAGCATCGGCACCTTCCGCCTCAACGAGAAGATCCGCAATCGATGCGCAGAGCGGTGGGGATTCGCTGGAGTTAGCGCACGCACGCAGGAATACCCAGCTGCCCTCTCGACGCCTTTCGGCGAGTCCGGCATCGCACAGGATTCCGATATGGCGAGAGACGCGGGGCTGGCTTTGCCCGAGAACCTGCGCGACTTCGCCGACCGCCAGCTCCATCGAGCCAAGCAGCCGCATGATCCTTAGCCGCGTGGGGTCGGCGAGGGCGCGAAAGAGCGTTTCGGTGCGCATTTCGAACCAAGGATATAAAGGTATTTTTATATCTGTAAATCGAAGCTCGTCTTGGCTGATCGAAAGCGACGCTTGCGCCACGAATTCGCAGCCGCAAACCGGATATTTACCATTCGGCGCGAAACTCGGGGGCAATGCCCCGCAACACCGCCGATCATATCGCTCAGCGCGAACGGTTTGTAGAAGATCTGCTCGCCATCATGACGGGGGAAGAGAAG
>CATMNW010000272.1 GCA_950071875.1 uncultured Erythrobacteraceae bacterium
GGAAGTCTTGCGGCGATGGTCCCCACCCCTGCTCTTGCGCAGCTCTGATCGCCAGAGCAGGCGATCGTCGAAACCGTGGAAAGCGGTTTCGATACCGATGTCGCGCTGCTCGAGGAAATAACGCTCATAAATTCGGGCACGCATAACCATGCGGGCGTCAAGGCGGTGGCTGACGTGCTGGTGCCCGAATTCGAGGCACTTGGCATGACAGTCGAGTGGATCGACCAGTCGGCCAATGGGCGGGCGGGGCATCTGTTCGCGACGCATGAAGGTGCGCCAGGCGCCACCAAGGTCCTGCTGATCGGCCACCTCGACACGGTGTTCGAGCCGGATTCGCCCTTTACCGGCTTCGTCCGGAATGGCGATACGGCGGTCGGGCCGGGTGTGGTCGATGACAAGGGCGGGATCGTTGTCATTCTGTCTGCCCTTCGCGCCATGAAGGCTGCCGGAACGCTGGAAGACGCGAATATCGTCGTCGCGCTGACGGGCGACGAAGAAGATGCAGGCGAGCCGCTGGAAGATGCGCGCCGCGATCTCGTCGAGGCGGGCAACTGGGCCGATGTCGCGCTCGGCTTCGAAGGTCTGTCGATCCTCGATGGAAAGGATGCCGGCGTTGTGGCGCGGCGCTCGTCAGGCGGCTGGACGCTTACGACCAGTGCGAAAAGCGGCCATAGCTCGGGTATATTTTCGGAGTATGCGGGCTATGGCGCGATCTACGAAATGGCGCGTATCCTCGACACGTTCCGCCGGGAACTGCCTGAAGAAAACCTGACATACAATGTCGGCTTCATGGCGGGCGGCACGCCTGCCGAGCTGGGCGACGACGGCCTTTCGGCTACCACCAGCGGCAAGACCAACATCATTCCCTCCACCGCAATCGCCCGCGGGGACCTGCGCGCGCTGACGCAGGAGCAGAACGAACGTACCGCAGAAAGAATGCGTGAAATCGTCAGCAATCACCTGCCCGGCACCGAAGCCGAGATAGAAATCGAGTTCCGCTATCCGCCGATGGCCCCGACGCCGGGCAATCGCGCGCTGCTGGACAGGTTGAACGCCATCAACGCCGATCTCGGCCGCGAAGCGATGGAACCCTATCCTCCTTCGCGTCGCGGAGCCGCCGATATCAGTTTCGTTGCGACTTACACCGATGGGCTGGCGGGAATGGGGCCTTCGGGTAGCGGCAGCCATGCCGAAGGTGAATCGATCGACCTTCGATCCATTACAAGGCAGGCGCAGCGCACGGCGATCCTGATCAGCAGGCTGTCGAAAGAACAGTCCGCGAAATAACTTCCTTGATCCGAACGCTCGCCATTATTGGCCTTTCCGGGCTGCTCGCATCTTGCGCAGCCACGGCAGGCGCGCCGCCCGAACGGCTTGGTGCTGCGCCTTTTTACTCCAAGCATGTCGACGCGGTGGGTATCCCGATCCTGTCATCTGCACGCGTCCCGGATGAAGCGCTTTTTGCCGCACGGGACATGATGCAGGGCATGCTCGCGCATAGGCCGGACCTCGCCGCATGGCTGGCTGCAAACGATTACCGCGTGGCGCTGATCGCGACTGACGAGGCATTGCTCGACCTTCCCGAGAATGCCCACTGGACCAAGCCGGCCCGCGATGATCCCCGCCTGACCCGATGCGAACTCAAGCATTACGACGCCCGTATAGGTGCCAAGACCGACCGCGAATACTGGGACGAACGCGCCCGTGGTATCGGCGGAGAACGCATGGTCGGGTCCGAAGAGGACGTGCTGGGTTTGCCCGTCAGCCGTTATTTCGGAGAGACGATCTTCGTTCACGAGTTCGCGCACAATGTGCTTTTCGCCATCCAGGGCGCGGACCCGGCGCTATATAGCAAGGTCGAAGCCGCTTATGCCAATGCGCTGGCGAACAAGCTATGGTTCGAAGAATACACCACGACCACGGTTCAGGAATACTGGGCCGAAGGCACCCAGTTCTGGTTCAATTCTAACCGGCTACAGGCCTTCAACGGGCGGCAGATACTGAATCACGAGGACCTCGCGACTTATGATCCGCAGCTCTACTCTGTGCTCCAAGCGGCCTATGGCGAAAGCCACCAGTTGCAGTCCGATCCCTTCCATATGCACCCCGCGCGTGTCCCGCCGGGGCCACCACCGGAGAATACTGCCGAGGTGTGTTAGCCTTCGGGGGCGGACGCAGCCTCTACCCGCCGCATATCGATGATCTCGACCGGCTCTGCCAGAAGCTGGCCCTTCATCCAGCCTTCGCCCTTGTCGGGATCGATCGGCGCGGCATGGATCGCATGGACCACTTCCATCCCGTCCACCACATAACCGAACACCGCAAAGCCCAGCTGCAGGTTCGGGTCGCTCGAGGCGGGATTGGCATCGAGCCCGGTCTGGTCCTTGATCATGATCGAAAAATCACCCGTCGCAGTGCCGGGGTCGTAGCGCGCCATGGAGAGCGCACCGTCCGTGTGGGAGAGGCCGGTTGAGCTCGTCGGCTCGTGCGCGATCGGGGCAAGCACGCGTTCCGGTTCCATCTGCGTTCCCCCCGTGATCGGTGCGCGTTCGGTCTCGATCGAAACGGTGATGTCGCCCATCGTGGTTTCGATGACCACGAGCTGGCTGTCGTAGCTCTGCCCCGCATCTGATTGCTCTTGTGCAGCAATCGGGGCGGCGAGGAAGGCGAGGGTGAATGCGATTCGTTTGATCATGGGTTCAGCATGCCATGCGAAATGTTCAGATCACACCGGCAATCAGGCCACGTTTGGCGGCTTCGTCGCACGCGATATACCAATTGTCCGGCGCCCGGTCGCGCACCTCCTCGAAATCGACATTCGCGCCATCCACGATTTCGCGAAAACCCTGTTCCTCGATCGCAATGGAGTGCTCGATTTCATTCAGCGCTGCCTTGAGTTGGGCAATGCAGCTTCTCAATGGGCCATTGAGCTGGATGGTTTTCGCGATCTGGCGTTCGTGCAGGAGGATGGAGGAATTCTTCGTCATGAAGCGGCATTCGACGGGAAACCCGGCCATGAAGGTCGCGCCGGCGGAATAAACCGCGGATTTGCCGAGGAAATAGATGGTCCTGCCGGCTTCACGCAAAAGCCTTACGTCGTCTGCCATTGCGCGCGCGACTTCCGGGTTCCCGCCAAGGGTCGTGAGTGCAATTACCAGCGGACCTTCCGTTGGAGCGGCGCTCAACTGGTTACGGAATTCGGCGTACATCGCTTCATCGACGCTGCCTATCAGCCGTAGCTGCGGTGCGGAGAGAATGCCGTTGCGATCAGTGTCATTCATCGGATTAGATACGTCCCTGGTAGAGTTCCAACACCAGCGTGCCGGAGACGGTGTGGTTCCTGAACCGACATTCATCAGCACTTCATGTTTACAGGCGTAATCACTTCGGCTACAGACGTAATCGAAGAATTACGCATACAGGAGCAGGGAATGTCCAAGCGCAAGGATGCAGGTGAGCGGATCAGCGAAGCCGAGCATGCCATCATGGAAGTTCTGTGGGACAGTAGCCCTGCTTCTGCTGCCGAAGTCTGCGATGCCGTCTGCGCAAAGCGTGACTGGTCGATACCCACGGTCAAGACCTTGCTCAGCCGCCTCGTGCAGAAGGAAGCGGTGGGTACTACGCCGCAGGGGCGCAAGTTCCTGTATCATCCGCTGATCGAACGGTCCGATTATGTCGGGGGCGAAAGCCGCCGCCTGGTCGATCGCCTGTTCGGCGGCCGCGCCGCTCCGCTGTTCGCGCAACTGGCGGAAAGCGAGGCACTGACCGACGACGATCTCGCTGAAATCGAGGCGCTCTTGAGGGAGATGCGCAAATGACCGAGCTTATCCGACAATATTGGGACTGGTTCCTGTTCGATACCCTGATTTGGACAGGCGTACTTATCGCCGTGGTCCTGCTGTTGCGCCGACCGGTGGCCAAGCACCTCGGTGCCGGTGCCGCTTATGCCTTGTGGTTCCTACCGCTGGCTCGCCTGGCGTTCCCCCCGGTTACATTGCCCGCATGG
>CATMNW010000273.1 GCA_950071875.1 uncultured Erythrobacteraceae bacterium
GCGCTTTCGCCATCGGACAACACGACTTGGCAAGCGATTTCGGCTGTCGGCCCTTCCCAAGCGGCTATCGCTTCCCTACATGCGCGCACCCTATGGCACGTCCCAAGCCCGCCACTTTCGACAAGCAGAAGACCGTCGCCGACAACCGGCGCGTACGGTTCGATTATCATGTCGAGGAGACGTTCGAAGCCGGGCTGGCCCTGCAGGGTACCGAGGTGAAGGCGCTTCGCGCGGGTGAGGCCAGCATCAAGGAAAGTTATGCCGAAGTCCGTGACGGGCAGGTTTGGCTGATCAATGCCAATATTCCCGAATACACCCACGGCAACCGGCTGAACCACGAACCGCGCCGTCCGCGCAAGCTACTGCTGCATGCTCGCGAGATCGAGAAGCTGTTCGGGGCGGTGGAGAGGAAGGGCATGACCCTGGTGCCGCTGTCCATCTATTTCAATTCGACCGGTCGGGCGAAGGTCGAGCTTGCGCTCGCAAAGGGCAAGCAGGCTCACGACAAGCGCCAGACGATCAAGGATCGCGATTGGAAACGCGACAAGGCGCGCCTGATGCGCGAAAAGGGATAAGGCGCGTTCAGCCCTTACAAACCTGCGGCGAACTAACCACATCGACGCTCATGCCGCATTCGTCGCAAATCGTGCCTCACGCACCCTTGAACTCGGCTGGCAGGCGGCGCATGGCGAACGGGTGGCTATGAGCAAGCGCAAATCGAAAACCTGGCTGGCCGACTGGCTGCGTGTGCGGATGCCCACGCGTGAGAAAATGGCGCAGAACAAGTATCTCGCGCCTATCGCGCACAGGTTCCTGACGCCGGAACTGTGGCGCTTTACCCGGCGCAGTGTTCCCCGCGGGGTCGCTTTGGGCATATTCGCAGGCTTCATCATCCCGGTCGGACAGATTTTCCTGGCCGCGTTCATGGCCTTGCCGGCCAGGGCCAACGTGCCCCTATCGGCGATCGTTACCTTTATCACCAATCCGTTCACCTTCCCGTTCTGGGCGGTGATCGCGAACAAGCTGGGCGCCTTTATCCTGAAGGTCGATCTTGCGGCGACCGGTGGATATGCCTCGGAAGAAATCACCAGCGGGCGCTGGTCGTGGTTCATCGAAATGTTCGAAAACGTCGGCATCACCGTGCTGGTCACGATCTTCGGGTTTACTGTCCTCGCTATTGTCGGTGCGGCGATCGGTTACCTGGTTGCAGGGGTCAGCTGGCGCTTTATCGTGGCCCGCAAACGCCAGCGCAGGCTGAGGGCGATGGAACGCCGCCTGGATGAACGCCTGGCCGGGGACAGCGGCGAATGATCGCGAAGGACGACAATCCCGTGACCCGTTTGCCACCGCTGCCGCTGATGCTGGGTGTCGCGGCAGCCAGTGCGCTGTCCATCGCGCTGATCTGGATCGTGGCGCAAGAGACCGTCGTCGCCGTGGCGTATGGCGGCGCGCTGGTTGCGGTCCTGCTGATGCTGTTGCTGGCGGCGCGATTGAAAACGGTTCCGGCGGAGCAGGAAGTCCTTCCGCCCGATTGGTCGGTGACTACGGCAGCGATCGAGAACCGGCGGCGGGCGGTTGCAATTATCGACCGCGCCAATCGTTTGGTTTGCGCCAATTCGAGTTACGAAAGCTGGTTCCAGTCCAGTGTTGTCCCGTTCGAATTGCCGTTCGATGCCTCTTCTCGCGAGCGGATCGTGGAAGGTGCGCGTGAAGCCTGGCGGGATGGCGTGGCCAAGCTGTCGGACCTCGACCTGCAGGCTGGCGGTGCACGTTACGGCTTGACCATACATCGTGCAGGGCGGGGGGAGGCCTATCTGGTCTGGCGTTTCTCGGAAGTTCGCGAGGAGCGCAGCTATGATGGCTTGCAGGAACGGATTGCCGGCAGTTTCGGCGAAGTCATGTCGCGCGCAGGGCTGGAGCTTGCGCTGGTCGCGGCCGACGGGGTCGTGCAAACGACTACTCCCGGTCTTGCGGAACGTGCGACGGGTAGCCGGGAGAACGCGCTGGGCGGAACGGAGTTCGTGCAACTCCTGAGATCCGACGACCGCGACCGGATCTTCTTCGCGCGCGAGGGGCAGCAGGGTTCTCCGCAGACACTGATCCATGTGCCGCTGGACCTGCCGGGAACGCCAACGATAAGCGATGCTGACCAGGCGCCTTCGCTGATGCTGCTGGTGGATAGCACCGTGGGTATAGGCAGTGGCTGGGAAGGTAGCGGCAAGGCCGCGATCCCCCAGCTTGAGGCGCTTCTGTCCGCACTGCCGCTAGGCCTTGCACTTACCGATCGTGACGGCCGCTTCCTGTTCGCCAACAAGGCATTCCTGCGCGCGGTGGAACGCGAGGAGCAGGGGCTGCCACAATTCCCTTCCGATCTCGTGGTGCGGGAAGACAAGGCCGCAATGGCCGATACCGTGCGCCGCTTCGCCAAGGGCGCGACGGCAAGCGGCGACATGGCGGTGCGCCTTGCCAATCACAAGGAAGAGCCGGTTTCGATCGGCCTTGCCGGAGTGCGCGGCCTTGGCGATGCGGCAGTGCTGCTTTCCATCAGCGATTCGACGGAAGAGAAGCGCTTGCGTCGCCAGGTTGCGCAAGCCACGAAGATGCAGGCGGTGGGACAACTGGCAGGCGGCGTCGCCCATGATTTCAACAATGTGCTGACCGCCATCATCGGTTATTGCGATCTCATGTTGCTGCGACACACGCCCGGTGACAGCGACTATGACGATATCCAGCAGATCAAGGCGAATTCCAATCGCGCCGCCAGCCTGACACGCCAGCTGCTCGCCTTCAGCCGCCAGCAGACCCTGCGCCCAGTTGTGCTCCAGTTGCCCGACGTGGTCAGCGAAGTCAGCCAGTTGCTGAAACGCCTGATGGGCGACAAGATCGAATTCTCGGTCCGCCACGATCGTGAACTGGGATCGGTCAGGGCGGATCCCCAGCAGCTCGAACAGGTCATCATCAATCTGGCCGTCAACGCGCGCGACGCAATGCAGTCCAATGCGATGAAGCGCGGGCAGGATAACTGGAAAGGCCGCCTCACCCTGGCGACACGGCGCGTTTCGGCCCGCGATGTTCGCAAGATGGGCATCGATATCATGCCCGCCGACGATTACACCGTTCTGATCGTGCAGGACACGGGCGGTGGCATTCCCGAAGATCATCTCAACAAGATCTTCGAACCGTTCTTCACCACGAAGGAACAGGGGAAGGGCACCGGCTTGGGCCTATCTACTGTCTACGGTATCGTGAAGCAGTCGAACGGCTTCATCTTTTCCGATAACGTGCAGGGCCCCGATGGCAGCACGATCGGGGCGCGCTTTACCGTGTACCTGCCCGTCCATAAGGGCGAATTGCCAGCCGTGATGCGCAGTGAAGAGCCAGAGGAAGCCAAGGCGACCGAATGGTCTGCTGGCGGAAATCTGCTGCTGGTCGAGGACGAGGACATGGTCCGTGCCGTGGCCGAGAGAGCTCTGGTGCGCGCAGGCTATACCGTGACGACAGCTTGCGACGGCGAGGAAGGGCTGGCAGCAATCGCGAACGGTTCGACCGAGTTCGATCTCATCGTGTCGGACGTGGTCATGCCAGCCATGGACGGACCGGCAATGGCGCGGGCCATCCGGCGCGTGAAGCCGGACATCCCGCTGCTCTTCATGTCCGGTTATGCAGAAGAGCAACTGCGCAACGATATCGATATCGACAACATGCACTTCATTCCCAAACCTTTCAGCGTTCAGCAGATCAACGCCAAGGTCGCAGAAGTGCTGGGCGAACAGCGCAATCAGTCCTGAAGGGTCGAGCCGGAACCCCAGCCCGGAACACCCTTGGAACAAAACCGGAAAATAATTTTGTTCTGCTCTTGTTCTTTTGGAACAAAGCCGATACATAACCTTCCAGTTGAAGAGTCGGGTGCCGGCTCTGGCCAAGTGCAGGAGGTAATGTCATGGCGGCAAGTCTGAAGCTCGTAGAGGACAAGAAAGTGGACGCAGACCGTCAGAAGGCATT
>CATMNW010000274.1 GCA_950071875.1 uncultured Erythrobacteraceae bacterium
CGAGGAACTGCTCGCGCGTCTTGGCGTCGTCGCGGGCAGGGCCCCGCAAGGTCTCGATCATGCCGGTCAGCGACGCGAGCGGCGTGCGCAGCTCGTGGCTGGCGTTGGCGACGAAGTCCTCCCGCATGCGCTCCAGGCGCTGCTGCTCGGAGAGGTCGTGCACGTAGACGGTCATCACCCGTTCCCGCTCGTCCCCCTCGCCGCCCAGCAAGATGCCCAGGTCGGCCGGCTCGAAGGCCATCTGCTGGTTGTTCTGCCTGAGCGCCGCTTCGATCTCGGCCAAGGGTGTCGCCGCGCCGGCGATCATAAACAATTCGTTGGGTTCGTAGCGGCCGATGCCGGAAACCCTGGAAAGGTCTAGACAATAGTCGGCTTCGGCGGGCCGCCCGAAGCCCTGTTTGGAGCCCCGCCCGACCACTGCCAACGGCGTTTCGGAGCCCGCCGCCCATTTGACGGCGTCCAACACCTGCTCGGCGGTCTCGGGGCGCAAGGTCTCGGTCATGAGGATCTAAAACCGGGGAATATCGGGGAACGGCAGCTTGCCCTGTTTGGCAAGGTGATAAAGGCGGTGCACACCCGTCGTGGTTTCTTCCGAAACGCCGACGATGTTCTTGACCGCCTTCGTGAGATAGCCCGGCTTGGCGGCGATGAATGCCTTCAACGCACGCTGGAATTCGATTTCCTCGGCATTGGCCGGCTCGGGCATTTCCTCGCCAGCTTCCAGGCGGGCACCCCACAATGCGAACATGGTCGCATCGCCGCCATCATCGAGGATGATGTTCGCGGTCTGGTCGGGGTTTTCATCGGTCGACCAGTCGAAGATCCGCCCGACATAGTCCCAGTAATCCGACAGGCTTTCACCCTTAATCGCGAAGACCGGGATGTCCTGAGCAGCAATAGCGGCGGCAGCGTGATCCTGAGTTGAGTAGATGTTGCATGTCGCCCAGCGCACATCGGCGCCCAGCGCGACCAGCGTTTCGATCAGCACTGCGGTCTGGATCGTCATATGCAGCGATCCTGTAATGCGTGCGCCCTTCAGGGGCTTGTTCGCATATTCTTCACGCAAGGCCATGAGCCCCGGCATTTCGGTCTCTGCAATGGCGATCTCGTCCCGGCCGTACTTGGCGAGCGCAATATCCTTGATGACGTAATCGGTGAATTCGGTCACGTGATTATCCTTGATCTTTCAGGGTGTCTGCCGCGCATGACAATAAGGGGCGGCAACCTCATTGGCGCCGCCCCTAACCGTTACGTCCTGCGAAGGCAAATGCCCCTCGCCAGACTTACCGATGCATGGTGACTTTACCTCGCGGCAAAGCGGCCGCCAAAGCGCGGCGAGGCCTCCAGCAATTCGCTCGCTGCCAGCTTGAGCGCCGATGGGTCGCGCGACGTGGCCAGTTCGGATGTAATTTGCTTCAGGTCGCTGCATTCCAGCCACGGGTGCCCCTGTCCGTACTGATTGGCCATGCCCACGCTGATCCGGTCGAGCGCGCGTTTTGCGCCCTTCGGTCCATGGTTCGCAACAAGTCCTGATTCCAGCTGCCTCGCCGCACCGTTCAGCGTGGAAAGGTGGGCGGCGGAGAAATCGCGATAATGCGGCTGGAAATCATGTTCCCCCATGCGACAGCGAAGCGAGGTCACCATCAGCATTATGTCGAGCTTGCGGATATTTTCCGCGTCGCTTGGTCCGTTTGCCACGGCAGGTGCCGGTGCAAGTGCAAATGCTGCGGCTGCCGCCACAGTGGCTAGAGTCCTGGTATTAAGCATGTCCCCGTTTCTCCCTGCGAGCGCGTCCCGTTGCTCGCTGGAGATCAAGGTCGCGGAAGGAGTTTACGGGTTTTTAAACCGGTGCGGTAAAGCCGAATTAACCAACATGGGGTGGTTGCACGTACACCCGCTCGCGCCTACTTCGCCCGGTGGACGGGAAAGACGGAGTTTCCAGCATGACGATTTCGGTGGGTGACAAACTGCCCGAGGTAAACCTTGTCAAGGCAACCGAGAACGGTCCCGAGCAGGTCAGTTCGGGCGAATTTTTCAAGGGCAAGAAAGTGGCGCTGTTCTCGGTGCCCGGCGCATTCACGCCGACATGTTCGGCCAAGCACCTGCCCGGCTATGTCGAAAAGGCGGGCGATCTCAAGGCCAAGGGCGTCGACGAAATCGTGGCGACCGCAGTCAACGATGCCTTTGTAATGGGCGCCTGGAAGAGCGCTGCCGGCAGCGACGACATCACCATGCTGGCAGACGGCAACGCCGATTTCGCCGAGGCAGTGGGCCTGACCATGGACGGTTCGGGCTTCGGCATGGGCAAGCGAGGCCAGCGTTTCTCGATGGTCGTCGAAGACGGCACGGTGACCCAGTTGAATGTCGAAGAACCGGGCGACTTCAAGGTTTCGAGCGCGGAGCACATGCTCGGCCAGCTTTGATAGCAATCGTGTCCGCATTTCGGATAAAGTTACGTCCCGCCAAGCCTGTCCGGCCTGGCGGGGCGTTTGTCTGACGGCCCAATCCCGATTTCAGGTTGTCAGGTAATTGGGGCCCAAAGGTTTCGGGACAGGACCAACCCCGAACGCGGTTGATGATCAGCCATAGCCCATCAGACTGAGCACTTCCTTGCGGCTGCGCTGGTCTTCGAGAAAAGTGCCCATCATGCGGCTCGTGATCATGCCGACACCCGGCGTGCGCACGCCGCGACCGGTCATGCAACCGTGCTGCGCCTCGATAACCACCGCAACGCCCTGCGGTTCGAGATTGTCCCAGATACAGGTTGCGACCTCGGCGGTAAGGCGTTCCTGGATCTGCAGGCGACGGGCAAAGCCGTGAAGCACCCGTGCAAGTTTGGAAATCCCGACCACCTTGTTGTCGGGCAGATAGGCGATCGAGGCGGTGCCGGTGATCGGTGCCATGTGGTGTTCGCAATGCGACTGGAACGGGATATCCTTCAACAGGACAATCTCGTCATAGCCACCGACTTCTTCGAAAACGCGACTGAGGTGGACCGCCGGGTCTTCCTGGTAACCCTGGCAGTATTCCAGCCATGCGCGGCCCACGCGTTTGGGCGTATCGAGCAGTCCTTCGCGGGTCGGATCGTCACCGGCCCAGGAAATCAGCGTACGAATAGCCTCCTGTACGTCGGCAGGCACGTCGGGCTTCGGCGCGAGCCCGGGGTCCCCTGCGTAGTCGCCTTCTTCACTCACTGCCCTCTGATCCTCCTGAACTTCTCACGAAACTTGGCAAGTTTGCTCCCCTCGCGGAAAAGCCCGCCCTTTGCAAACGGCTCGAACATGTCCTCGGGATCTTCCGGGTCGAGCAGGGCCGACTGTGCAAGCTCCCGCTCGACGGTGTTGAGCTCGGGCGGATGATAGCGCCGCAGGTTTCGACCGTCTTCGGTGCGCGAATGATCGATCATCGCTGCCATCGAGCCGAAGCGCGAAAGCAGGTTTCCCATTTCCGCTTCGTCGATGTCGCAATGTTCGCCCAGCAAAGAGCGTCTGAGCGCGAAGATAGCATCACGAGCGTGTTCGTTACCCTTGCGGCTTGAGTCGATGAATACGTCGCACTCGCTGTCCAGCCCCATCGAACGATTGTTCAGATTGGCCGATCCGATCCGCAGGATTTCATCATCGATGATCATGATCTTCGCGTGGACGTAAATGGGCGTGTCCCCCGTATAGGGAGACCAGATCGAGAACCTGCCCTTTTCGTCCGCCTCTTCGATCGACCTGACAAGTTCGGCCCGCGCATGGTCCATCGCCTGCTGCTCCAGCCAGCCATCCGCATGCTCCGGGTGGACGATAACGATTTCCGGCGGATCGCTTTCGCCGAGCCGGTCGATGATTGCCTCTGCGATCGAGCGCGATGCGAAATACTGGCTTTCGGCGTAAATGAGCGTTTTCGCCGCGGCGATCTGGTCGAGATAGAGCTGCTCGATCTCGCCCACACCGTCCCAGTCGCGGTAGGCTGCCCGGGTTCGCGCGATACCGATTTCGACGTTTTC
>CATMNW010000275.1 GCA_950071875.1 uncultured Erythrobacteraceae bacterium
GGGAGGACAAGGACGGGGTCACCCGCTACGGCACCGAAATCCTCGCCGACAAGGTCGACTTCCTCTCCCGCGGCAACGGCTCCGGCGAGAACGACGACAACAAAGATGCTCCCGAGATCGACTGAACTCTCCCGTCGATCTCCCTCCCGAAGGGGTCCTGTCCAACCGGACAGGGCCCCTTCTTGCTGTTCCTACTCTCCGGATGGCTGTTCGGTGCGAGGAGACGAGCGAGCCGGTGGAAGCAGCTTCTGCAGAGACGCCTCTTCACCGAGCTTTCCGAGCTCTCCGGCAACTCTTGCGAGCGCCTTCTTCGAGAAGGTCTCAAGCCCCGTTCCCAGGATGATGCGTCCCAGTTCTAGGGCGGCTTGAGCTTCAAGTAGCTTCTGGCGCTCGGCAAGTGCCAGCCGGTCGGCCTCGAGTTTCCGGAGTGCTGCGACAGCGCTTCGTTTGGTTGGCATCGGGGTTCCTTTCCTGCACCCCTCGGTGGTTCCTCCCTTCGATCAACATGCACCCGGGCACAGCCTGTAGGAAAGTCCAATCGCGCTGGTCGTCCCTTGCACTACGTAACGGAGCGGGGGAGGGGGCTGGCTCACCGAATTCCAAGGGTGATGGGCATGGGGCCGGCGCGTCAAGGACGGCGGGGCCCCACCATTTTGCCTCCCCTGCGCTTTGCTCCGGTCCGACAAAATCGTTGCCCCCACCGCCGCTTCGCGGTCGCCCGTGCGGGGCGATCCCTGACCCGCCGGCACCGCGCCCATCCGCCTTCCTCGTGTCGTCTCACCGACAGACATCAGGAGGAAATCATGACTACACTTGGCAATCTTGAATCAGGCTCGAACAGCTACTTCGAAGCACTCGCCACTGCCGAACGGCGGGCCTTGCACAGCTTCTTCGACCAGCACGTCGTGGAAGACGACGATCTCGGATACTTCGCTCTCGACGAGGGCGACTACAACGCCTTGCCGGCACATCTGGCGAGCCGGGTGGTTCATACTGTGCACGGCGGCATGCTCGACGAATTCTGACGACCAAGCGAGGGCAGGAGCCGGTTACGGTTCCTGCCCTATTTTCATGGTCGCCGGTGGAAGAGTTGGGGCGAAAAGCGGAGCGGGACTTATGACGCGCTCGATCCCGCACCGCCTGCAGCGGTGCTCCTGCGGGCGCGGCGTTCTTGTCCGTGGGTCCCGCACGCACTCCCTCTCGGCACCGGGTCGTAGCGGCGCGAGGCTGGCGGAACCGACAGCCCCCGGTCCCTGGCCTCGCACGCGCTCCTTTGCCGACGCCTTGCCGGGGGTGCGGTTCTCGTCTCGAGGTAGATTTGTCATTGTGCCCTTGGAACGAAAACCGACCGGTCTTCGATTGCTCACGCATCGATCGGTAGGGCAGACAGTACCCCCCGAAAAGCAAAACGCCATGGTTTCCGGAAACAGTCGCGCATTGGGGAACAAAACAAGCACACCGTACGCAGCGGGTGCTGCAATGGAAGGCGCGGAATTGCTTCGCGAATTTGCCAGAAATCGCTAGTGTCATCTTCCGTGCCGGATGCGGCCCAGTTGCTCGCTCGTCCGTGCCGAGTCGGCACAGATCCGTTTAATCTGCTGAAAAGCTGTGTGAATTTTCCGTTTTCCTACACCCCATGCTGCGGCCTAGAGTGGCACTTGCCTTTCGAAGGGTGAGCCAGGTTCTTTGAACACAAGGAACTTGGAAAAATGCAAAGACACCACCGGTTCGTGACCTATGTCACGCCCCTGATCGCCGAATGGATCAGGAAACAAGCCGACGAGCGCAGGGTCAGCGCGAGTATCGTTGTTTGCGATTGCATCTTCGATGCCTGGCAGCGCGCAACCGAAGCTGATCTGAGGACCCCGGCGACCGATCCAGTGCGCCAGAACATCTTCATCACGGTCGCATTGGATGCGCTGCTTACGCATCATCCCGACAGCACACTGCGCGACAGAACGGTCGCAGCCTACCAGCGCCGGCTGGAGCGCCTCGGTATCGTTGCACCCCGACCCATGGGAGGCGATGATGAAGCATAATCTCGTCAACTTCACCCGTGGCAGCCAGCTCCTCGGGCATTTCGGCTTCATGTTTGCGGCGGGCCTCAAAGGGCCCCTGATCGTGACACTCCTGGTCGTTCTCGGGCTGGTCTATTGGGACGTAAGCAGCGCGCTAGATGACTACCAGGTCTACCTCCTGTGGATGCATGCCTATGCCTCTGGCTATGCCTTCATGGAGTTCGATCCGGACAAGCTTGTGAACCTCAAGCTGGCCGATGGTAGCCTCGTCGCATTTCCCATTTCCGTGGTCACCGATTACCCGCCGATGCGCGAAGCGGTCGCGCTTTTCCGGAGTGCGGTGATCAGCGCCTTGTGGCTTGCAGGGTTCATTCTTGCGCCGCTCTGCGCGCTTTTCTGGTGGGTTGCCGAACGCTTCGGCGAGAAGTCCAAACAAAAGAAGCATGTACGCGGGGCGGAGCTTGCTACCTTGCGCGACCTTAGCCGCGAGATCGCTGCACACAACCGCGATGCCCGTGCCCGCGAGTATGGCGATGCGTTGGGCTGGCGCTGGCGTCTGGCCGGGTCGGCTTCGCTGCGGGATGCGGGCTTCTATTCTCCCGCGCATCTGGCCGGGGTCAGCTGGCCCTGGCGGCTTGAGCAGAGTCATGCGATGCTTGTTGGCACAACCGGGACAGGCAAGACCGTCGTCCTAACCGAGCTTACCAGGGAGATCCGTGAACGGGGCGAACGTGCGGTCATTTTCGATCTTACCGGGGCCTTTGTCGAAACCTTCTACGATCCCAAACGCGACATCATTCTCAACCCGCTCGACGCGCGTTGCCCCGCCTGGAGCGTGTTCAACGATTGCTCCACGCGTGCCGAATTCCATGCCGCAGCGGAGTCCCTCGTCCCGCACGATGGGGGCGGCGCCGAACAGTTCTGGGTGCTCGCCGCGCGCACGCTGTTCGTCGAGACCTGTCTAAAGCTCGCCGAAGCAGGGCGGGGCACCAACGCCGCGCTGGCCCACGAACTCATGAACGCCGATCTCTCCGATCTGCACCGTCTCGTCGAAGATACCATGGCCGGTCCCATCAGCACGCCGAGCGCGGCGCGCATGGCGGAATCGGTGCGTGCAGTGTTCAATGTCAATGCCAAGGCGCTCCAGATGCTGCCCGAAGACGGGAAGCCCTTTTCGGTCCGCGAGTGGATCAATGGGGCAGGAGGACCGGGCTCGATCCTGTTCCTGTCTGCCCGCTACATCGACATGAGCGTGCTCTCGCAGTTGCTCACGCTGTGGCTCGATACCGCGATCAATACGCTGATGGCGGGCCAGCGCTCGCGGGACATCAGGCTCTGGTTCCTGATCGACGAACTTGGCGCGCTGCATCGCCTGCCTTCGCTCGAGAAGGGCCTCCAGACCGCGCGCAATTTCGGGGGCGCGATCGTCACCGGGATCCATGCCTTTGCCAAGCTCAAGGATGTCTACGGCGAGAACATGGCCATGACCCTGTCCTCGCTTGCCCGAACCAAGCTGATCCTCGGCACAGCAGACCGCGAGACCGCCACCTGGTGTTCCGATATTATCGGCCACCGCGAGGTTCGCGAGATGGAGGAAGGATACAGCTACGGCTACAACAATGCGCGCGATGCGGTCAGCCTGACGCCCCGGCGCCAGGTCGTCCCACTGCTGCTTCCCGACGAGCTGATGAAGCTCAAGAACCTACATGGTTTCATCAAGTTTCCCGAAGGATTTCCGGCGGCACCCGTGGTCCTCGAACCGCGCAACTGGCCTCGGGTGGCCGAAGGCTTCATTCCCCGGGATATGCCTAAGCTACCACCACAGGCCCGCCACGGTGATGACAAAGAAGGAGCAGGTGGCGGTGCCGGAGCAGCCTCTGAAACAGGCGACAATGATGGTGATCCTCGACGGTTGAGGGTCGCGCACGATCGCTCCGACAGCGCTGAAAAGAA
>CATMNW010000276.1 GCA_950071875.1 uncultured Erythrobacteraceae bacterium
GGGATGCCGTGCAGTGCCACAACGCAGCTGGACGACCGGATTGTAACGTCCTGCTGCTTTCGGGTGGCGGCCAATGGGGTGCTTATGGTGCGGGTCTGTTCGACACGCTCAGCCGTAATAGTGGCAAGGAACTCGCCCTGCCCGGGATCGGTGTGATCACCGGCATATCGACGGGGTCGTTGCAGACGCTCATGCTTATGGTTGCGCTCGACGACAAACATACACCGCAAATGCGTCGTTTCGCTCTCGATCGTCTGATCTGGGGCTATTCGCCTGATAAGGAAAGCGATGTCGTCAGACATACGAAACTCGCCGGTGTTCCACTGTTCGGGTCTGCAGCGGGTACCGACCCCCTGCACAAACGCATCATCGAGGCGCTGATGCCAGGCGGTGACGATGTGCTCGTCAAGGCAATCGGAAACTCCAGCATCGAGGGCTTCGTCGGCTTCGTCGAAGCGGAGCGCGGGCTTTTCCGTTATGCCGACATCAAGCAACTCGTGAATACCGCCCCGACGCCGAGGGCTGCCGCCGAAGCGCTGGCCGCAGCTACGATGGCTTCTTCTGCGATGCCTGTGTTCCACCAGCAACTTCGTGTTGCCGGGAGCGATGGGAAACCTTTTGCCTTGTATGACGGCGGCGTGCGCCGGTCGGTGTTCTTTGATCGGGCGATGGCAGCGGTTGACCAGGAGGTGCGCAAGGAACTGGAAACCCGGCAGGCTTCGAAAGGTGCAGCCGACACAAAGGACGCGTTGGCCACGAATTACGCCAGGATTGCCCCTGTCGTTTATGTCGTGCGCAATGGCCCTACTGCGCGCAAGACGGACAAAACATTCAACAGCAGTTCGGGGCCACTGAAGAATGGTCAGCGCGGGTATGATTTGCTCGTCAACGAAAGCGAAATCGGAGCGATTGCCGGGCTTCGGCTCAACAATCCGTATGGCAAAATCCTGATGACCAGTGCCGACCGCTACGACACCTTCAGCAGCGATGTGGGTGAGAACTTCAAGAAGGACGAAATGTTCAAACCTGCGTTCATGGCACGGCTCCGCGATCTCGGTCGACACAAGGCCGAGCGGATGGATGGGCCGTGGTGGCCGATCAGCCCGCTAGGTTAGTGTCTATCGACTCGCCATTCATTGGAGTGACCGCGCGCAAAGTCGGGCATTGCGTGCGATAATCCAGTATGCAGACCGACCCCAGTGTCTCGACGGCTCGCTGTTTGTATCGCTCGTGCAACGCACCATCGGCGCAGCAATTCCCTTGATAACCGCAATTAGCTGGAAGAGAATTGCACAACGACTGTCCGTCCAACCGAAGCTAGTCCGATCCGATCGCCGCGTGGAAGGCAATGAAGGAACCGGCCAAAGCCGCTTCGCTGTCGATAAGCGCCTGCCTGCTCGAAATGAGCTGGCGTTGTGCATCGAGGACATCGAACAACGAAGCCAGTCCCTCGCGGTAGAGCGCGTTGGATTGCGAAAGCGCCGTTTCGCTTTGCTCGATCGCTTCCCGTAAGGCATCGTTTCGTTGCCGGTAAGCTTCGATGGAAACAAGAGAGGTTTCTACTTCGCCGAGCGCATCAAGGAAGGTCGCACGGTATTCTGCCACTCGAGCGCGCGCTTCAGCTTCTGCGGCATTTACTTCGGCGCGGCGGCGGCCTCCGTCGAAGATCGGAACGTCGATTGCAGCGGCGATACCGAGCAGGAAATCGCTGAACAGGCCGCTTAGCAATCCATTGCCAAGCCCGATACTGCCTGGAATAGTGAGTGAGGGGCGAAGGTCGGCCTGCTCGATCCCTATATTGGCAGCAGCGTTTGCCAACCGCGCTTCCGCGGCAAGGATATCGGCCCGGCGCCGCAAGAGATCAGCGGGTACGCCAACCTGGGGCCCGCGAACGTAGTCCGGGATTGCCACATCGCTCCCAGGTTCGGGCAGCGTGAAAGCACCCGGTGGCTCGGCCAGCAGCACCGCGAGAGCAGTGAGCGCGTCGGCCCGGGCGATTGCGACAAGGCCCCGCCGGGCTCGGGTCTGGGCCAGGTCAGCCGCAGCACGGCGTACGTCAAGATTCGCGGCAAGCCCCGCTTCGAAACGCAGCGTGACAATCCGCAATGTCTGCTCCTGCAGGCCTGTAGACTGGTCGAGCAGGTCCAGTTGCGCTTCGGTGCGGACAAATTCGACGTACTGGCCGGCAATAGCTGCCGCTACGATCCGGCGTTGATCTGCGACCAGATATTCGGCCTCGGCATAGTCTGCGACGGCGGCACGGACTTCCGCAGCAAGCCTGCCATTTATGTCCGGATTGAAAAGCCCGGTCAGACCGGCGGTGGCAGTGATTTCATCGTCATTGCTCAACGCCGCACCGACCTGTGCCGAGCCGTCGATCGTTGGGATGCGGTCGGCACGCTCCGCCTTCAGCAGCGCTTCGGCAGCGGCGAGACGGTTTGCGGCGGCATCTATATCGAGATTCGCTGCGAGACCATCCCGCACCAGCTGATCAAGCAGGGGATCGTCGAAACCGAGCCACCACTCGGCCTCAAGCCCTGAAGGGGGCAAATCTGTCGCGTAGGAAGGCGGGGCGGAAACCTGTGGTTCGATCAAGGCCTGATCGACGCTGGTGCATCCACTGACAGCTAAGGCAGCAGCCGATAGGATGATGCGTCGAATCATGCCGGTGCAACGGTCATGTCTTCATCGACCTGATCGATCTCTTCACGCAAGCGCGCAAGATCGACGCTTCTTGGCTGTCCGAAACGGGCAACGGCGAGATAGATGACCGGGGTGAGGAAAAGGGTAAAAAGACCTGAAATGCCCAGCCCGCCGAAGATGACCCAACCAATCGACTGGCGCGCTTCGGAGCCTGCGCCGCTCGCCAGTATCAGTGGCAATGCGCCGATCACTGTAGAGATAAGCGTCATGGCGATCGGACGGAGGCGGATTGCCGCTGCCTCTTCCACCGCCTCGCGCACGCTGTGCCCCATATGTCGCAGCTGGTCTGCGAATTCGACGATCAGGATACCATTCTTCGCCATCAGACCGATCAGCATCACCAACCCGATTTGCGAATAGATATTTAGCGAAACGCCCGACAGGAAAAGCGCGAGGACTGCTGCCGCCAGCGCAAAGGGAACGGTGAGGAGCACGACCAACGCGCTGGTGAGACTTTCGAACTGTGCAACAAGAACCAGGAACACGATTACGAGCGCAAAACCGTAAGTCAGCAGGAGATCGTTGGAAGTCTGCTCAAGACTTTCGGCATCGCCCTGTAACAGCATGTCGATCCCCGGGCCGACCGCTTCGGACCCCAAGCGTTCGATTTCGTCGACCGCATCGCGCAAGGGTGTGCCTGCTGCAATGTCCGCCGACACCTCGATTGCGCGGCGTTGTTCCGTCCGGTCCAGTTCGGCTGCTATACCCTGCTCCTCGATAACCGTGACGCTGGATAGCGGAACCAGTGCATCACCCGAACCGCGTACATACAGGTTTCGCAAGTCGGACGGATTGGTGACGCTGACCGCTTGCGCAGTCAGGAAAATGGGTATCGCCTGGTCGCCGACATTCAGATCGATGAGATCGTCCCCTCCAACCATTGCTCTCAATGTCTGAGCTACGTCGTCCAGATCAACGCCGAGGTCGGATGCGCGCTGGCGATCAATCCGGATGGAGAGTTGCGGCTGGGTCGGCTGGTAGGAAATGTCGGGGTTCGACAAGATGTCGGATTGCGTATCGATGGCCGTGGCCAATGCCTGGGCGGATTCATAGATCGTTGCATACTCCGCCCCCGTCAGCGCGACCTCGATCCCTTCTCCCCCTCCGCCGAAGCTGAGCGTTCCCCTGCCGCGCGCATTGGTGCGCGAACCGGGAATCTCCTGCAGCGGTTCGTTCAACTCCTCGACAATGGCAGTCTGGCTACGGTCGCGATTGCTCCAGTCGGCCAGCTGCGCTGTCACACGCACCCGGTTTGGAGCGTAGCGGC
>CATMNW010000277.1 GCA_950071875.1 uncultured Erythrobacteraceae bacterium
TCGTTCTCGATGGCGATCTAATCATCCCCGCCGATGGCGAAGCGATTGCGATGCGTCGCCGCATCATGCGCGAAGGAGTGGTGATCGTTGCACTGGACGGCGACCTCAATCCGCGGATCGACAGCCTCGGCCTTCCGCTGGACGAAGATTATCCCGATTTCGTCAACGAGGCGACCGCCGACATTCGCGCCGCGATCGCCAAGCTGAAGGGTGCGGACCGACGCAGCGACGCGAGTGTCCATGAAGCGGCGCGTCTTGCCACCCGTCGCGCGGCCCAGCGCTGGTCCGGCAAACGGCCACAGGTGCGCGTCATCGTTCCGAACCTTGGAGGGTGATCGTCAATGCAGTGGACCAGTATCCTTGCGATCTATTTCCTGTTCTTCGTGTTCATCGCCTTCGTGCTTCTTCCGTTCGGCGTGAGGACACATGATGAAGCCGGGGTCGAGAAGATACCTGGCCAGGCCGACAGTGCACCGGTGGAATTCCGTTACCGCACACTTCTGCTGCGCGCTGCTGCAATCGCCGTCGTCGCGACGGCACTATATGTGCTGAACTACATAAACGGTTGGATCACCATCGACGATCTGGTGCTTTACGATCCGAGCGCGGACTGATTACTGGCGCAGGCGTTCGAGAGCTTGCGCCAGTACCACGTAAAGCTTGCCCATATCGCTGGAAAGCAGCGTCACGCTGACCGCATTGCCGTCGCGGGTCGACAGCATGGTGCGCAGCATTGCTTCGAAGTCGTGAATGTACCGGCTGACATGCTCGCGGAAATCGTGATCGACATCGTATAGCTCCGCGATCTCGCGCGCTTCCGTATTATCGAGCAGGCGGACAGCGCGGCGTGTGAATATGCCCCGATCTCCCCGCAGGTAACTGGCCCACGCCGTATCTGTCACTTCCGTGGACAAGACCTTCGCAATGTCGATCGCACTGGAATTGAGGCTTTCGGTGATCAGGGCGACGCGGCGCGAGAAATCGTTGTCGACATCTTCGGTTGCCCGCTCGCGAGCGTGGCTGATGCGGCTTTCGAGATTGCCGGTCAGTTCATTCACCTTTGCAAGCTGATCGCGCAACTGGCGGGTTACCTCCCGGCCTGCTTCTGCCGAACGCGCGGTTGCGGTGTCGAGCGCGGATATCGCCTCTTCGGTGTGTTCGCGCATCGCGCGGTCAATCGCTCCGGCGCTCTTTTCACCCACGGCATCTGCAATGCTCGAAATCCGTTCCGCCTGCTCGTTCTCGATAGCCGCCAGCGCATTGCGCGCACTTGTCTCCAGTGCCTCGATAGCGTCCCGCAATTCCCCTTGCGCGCGTTCCGCGACAGCCGCGCTCTCGTCACCGAGCGCGGCAACGCTCGCGCGAAGGCGTTCGATGCCATCGACCTGCGCAGCTGCGGTTTCGCCGAATGTAGCCTGGAAATCGTTGACCCCCTCCATGGCTTCGCGGCTGCGCGCGTCGGCTGCATCCATGCTCGCGGTGAGGGATTCCCCCGCTGTCTTCGCCTGTTCGAGAAGGTCCTTCACTTCCTGCGCACGATGTTCGATCCCGGCCAGGCGGGCTTCGCTGGCTTCCATTGCGGCCGGCAGGTCGTCCCGGCTATGCTTGGCGCTCGCCTGGATGAGTTCGAGCAATCGTACGCTTGCATCGGTGAGCGAGGCAACCGCCATATCCGTGCCGTCGAGGGCTTCGCTGCTTTCGACGAGCTTCTCGCTCAAAAGCCCGATGCTTTGCGACAGTTCGTCACGGGCTTGCCGCCCTTGGCGCGATACGGTTTCGAATGTGGCACCGAGGGCAGCGATCTGTTCGCCCAGTTCCTCTCCTTCGGCAGCCATGAGGGATAGTTGTTCTGCCTGCGCTTCGCGGCGCTCCGCGATAATATCGTCGAGCGTGGAAAGGCGTTGGGCAAGAGTTGCCCTTGCATCTTCTTCGGCAGCGGCGAATTCGGTCTGGCGCCTCTGCGTTTCGTCGGCAAACAGGCGATTGCGTTCGCTGATACGGTCATCGACCGATTCCGCCTCTGCCATCAGGTCGCGCAGCTTCGCATTCGCTGAAGCGAGAGCGGCTTCGTCTATTCTCGTGACCTCGGCTACGGCCTCGCCGAGGCGGCTCTGCATTGCATCCACCTGGTTTCTCCAAGCGGTGAGGGCGTGGGCTTCACCGTCCCGGATTTTATCGGCCGCCTCCGAAGCTTCCTTCCGCACGGTAGCAAGCCTATCGTGCAGGCTTGCGATCGCGGCTTCACGTTCCCGAGCGGCGAGTTCGTCGGTTTCGGCGAGTTCGGTGCGAAGGCTTTCGAACCGGGTGCGGATCGAGGCAAGTGCTTCCACCTCGCGGCCATCGAGCTCCGTACGGAAGGCTTCCCCGTCTTCGCGCAGGGTAACGAAGCGTTGTTCGGTAATAGAACTGAGCTGATCCGCCTGTTCGACGAATTCCGCCAATGCTGCATCCACACGCTTGCGCAAGGATGCGACTTGCCGTTCGCTGGCAGCCCCGAATTCGTTCAGCCGTTCGAAGCCGGAAATCAGGTCATCGAGCTGCCCCTGGGCTTCACGGCCGGCATTTCCGATCTGGTTCGATACATCCTTGGCGGAATTGGCAATGACGGGAAGGTTTCCGCGCAATCGATCCATATTGTCCAGCGCGGTCGCGCTGACGCTGGCAATCGCTTCGACCTGATCACCGTTATCGCCAATCAATTCCTGCAGCCGTTGCGCATGCTCGGACAGACGATCGGTCGCTGTGCGGCCGAGATAATCGAGTTCCTTGGTCTGGGTCGCGAGGAACTCCCGGGCAAGGCTGAGTTCCCGATTTACGGTTACGAGCCGGGTTTCGAGTTCGGCCGACTGTGCCGACAGCGTATGAGCGACATCCGCGAACCGGCGCGCTTCCCGGGCGGAATTGCGCATAAAAAGCAGCCAGATCGCCACGACGAGCAGGACCGGGATGGCCCACTGCGTGACCAGTCCCGTCCACTGTTCCGGCGTCGGTCGGGCGGAAATCTGCGCAAGATGCGCCCAACCGAAGAAACCGGTCCACGCAGCAATCGCAAGCAGGGCGATCGAAGGTGCGATCCATCCGGAAGAACGATCGTCCTCCGCTTCCAGATGGAAGGTATCGCCTTCCCATTCTTCGAAATCATCGGATGATTCGAACGCAAGGCTTTCGGACTGAACACTTTCTACTGTGTCTTCATTCGATGAAGGATCGACAGCCTGGATCATGGGGCGCTTTGTCATACCCGACAAATTACCACCAAACTCCGAGAGCTTAAACTACAATTAACCAATTTGTCGCCATGCCGTGGCAATGGCGTACCACTCGACAGGATTTGATACGGCGCTGGCGATTGCAGCAGGTGATGATCCTTCTCTCTTGGCGGAATTGCGTTCGGCTTTCGCCCGGAGCTGCGCGCACCAACTCGATCTGATGCGCCGTGCTCGCTGTGACGGAAACTGGGAAGTAGCGGCAAGCCGCTTGCATGCCATAGCTTCCAGTTTTCATGCCGACGAGTTGATGGAGCTGGCGAACGAAGCCTGCAAGGCAGTGCCGGGAGAACCTGGCATCCTGCGCCGGATCGATTCCTTCGTGGCCGGTCTCGACTGAGGGTAATTGCTGCAATTCCCTTGGCGCGCATTGCTTTCAGCTACTAGAAGCGTGTTCGTCCCGAAACGCCAGCCTCCGGAGTAAAGCGTGCGTGTCGCCCTGCTGTCCGTACTCGACAGCCAAGCCGATCAGCGATCCCAGCCACCCGCATTTCGCATGATGGCGGGTGCGAGGATCGTGGATAGACAGCTGGACATGGCTTTGGCAGCGGGGTGTGAAACCATTGCTTGCCTCGTTTCGTCCGTGGGACGCGAGGTGATCGATCTGCAGCATCGGGCCGAAGCGGCAGGTGCACGCTTCATTGCCACACGTGATGCCAAGAAACTGTCGGGCATGGTCACGGCGAGCGACGAGTTGCTTG
>CATMNW010000278.1 GCA_950071875.1 uncultured Erythrobacteraceae bacterium
GACCTCGCCCAGCGTCTCCTGGATATTGGCATACATCAGCGCAGCTTCCTGCTCGGCGCGCGATTTGCCATAGACTGCTTCCACGATGCGGTTCTCGAAATAGGTTGTGACGCCTTCGTTCAGCCAGCTGTCACCCCAGACGGCATTGGTCACGAGATTGCCAGACCAGCTATGCGCCAGCTCATGCGCGACAAGGCCGTTGTTCGAACGGTCACCGGCAATGAACGTCGGGGTCAGGAAGGTCATGACGGGGTTTTCCATACCGCCATACGGGAAGGCTGGCGGCAGGACGATCATGTCGTAACGGCCCCAGCGGTACTCTCCGTATAGCGCCTCCGCGGCGACGACCATTTCCTCGGTATCGGCGACCTCGGTATGCGCTTCTTCCAGTGCCGAAGGTTCGGCCCAGACGCCGGTGCGCGGTCCGATGGCCTTGAAGTCGATATCGCCCGCAGCGATCGCGATGAGGTACGGGGGAACGGGCTTGTCCATCACGAAGGTGAAGGCGCGGCGACCGTTGCCAAGGTCCTCGGGCTCACCCTGGCGTACGCCGCTCATTACCACGTCGAGCGGCTTGGGCGCGGTAATCCGCGCTTCCCAGGTCTGGCGGATACCGGGGCTGTCCTGCGTCGGGATCCAGGTCCGGTTGAGGATCGCCTGCCCCTGGCTGAAGAGGAAAGGATATTCGCCGCCCCGGGTCTGTTCGGGCGTGAGCCACTGCAACGCGGCGGCATCGGAAGCGCTGCGATAAAGTATGCGCAACTTGCGGGCGCCATTCAGCTGGATGGTCAGGGGCGCGCCCTTGCCGTCTTCCGCCTCGCCGACGGTATAAGCAAGCCGGTTGCCCGCGCCATCGGTGACCCGGTCGATCCGCAGGCCATTGCTGTCGAGAACGATTTCCTGCGCGTCGTCAGCGGCGAGAAGGTCGAGCACGGCGCCGCCACCGATCATCTTCGCATCGAAATCCAGATCCAGATCGAGCGCGACATGCGTCACCCGCGCGACCTGCGGTTCGGCGTAGGTCAGTGTATCTACGGCTTCGGGCGACGTCAGGATCGGCGATACCATGCGCGCAGGTGCCGCATCGGCGATGGTCGCGGGCGCTTCCATAGTCGTGCAGGCCGCGCTCGCGAGCAATAGCGCGATAGGAGCAAAGGTTGAGCGCATGGGTTCTGGTCTCCGGTTTCGATCGAGGCCGGTTTCGGGCCGGCTTCTCGTGTTGCGACAGTTCTCGTGCGCTATTGCCGATCTGACAGACTGGCGCCAGCCCCCCCCTCACACAGGCAGCCTTATCTGCGAAAACGTATCCAGAGGCTTGGAAGTTGCCGGCTCGCGTGCAATGAGAACGTTATCAAACTTCGGGAGAGTTTCATGATCCGCACTGCATTGACATGTTTCGCCGCCGCCGGCCTGCTGGCCACCCCGGCTGCCGCGCAAGACAAACAAGAGCGTGAACTGGTCTGGGCGGACGAATTCAACGCTGCCGAACTCGATCGTGAAAAATGGGGCGTTATCGGGCCCGATTTCTGGGTGAACAACGAACAGCAGGTCTATGTCGATACGCCTGCGGTGCTCTCGGTCGTCGATGGACTGTCGGGCGCCGATGGCGGTGCATTGATGCTCCGCCCCGTATTCAAGCCCGGTGTCGATCCGAACCCCGACCGCAAGGCCGATTTCCTGTCGGGCCGTGTGGAAAGCCAGGGCAAGTTCGATTTCACTTACGGCCGTGCCGAAGCGCGTATCAAGATGCCCGACGCGGTAGGCGTGTGGCCCGCCTTCTGGCTTCTCGGCAACGACAAGTGGCCCGGCACTGGTGAAGTCGACATCATGGAATATGTCGGCGAGAAAGACTGGATCGGTGTCGCCTTGCACGGCCCCGGCTATTCCGGGGAAACCCCGTTGGTGAACAAGTTCTTCTTCCCCGATGGCGAAGATGTAACCGGCTGGCACACCTATGCGGTCGAATGGAAGAAAGACGAACTGCTGTTCCAGGTCGACGGTCACACGCTTTACCGCGTTACCCGGCCGATGGTCGAACACTATGGCGACTGGCGTTTCGACAACCCCAAGTACCTCATTCTCAATTTCGCCATGGGCGGGGCCTATCCCTTCAAGACGAATGGCATCGAGCAGCCTTACAACGGCGTCCCGCAGGAGACGGTCGACAAGGTGAAAACCGGCGAGATCGCCATGCTGATCGACTGGGTCCGGGTTTACGCCCCGCTCGAGGAGTAATCAGTTCCACACCGCTTCGGGCGGCAGGCTCATCAGGATCGCGTCGATATTGCCGCCGGTCTTGAGGCCGAACAGCGTGCCGCGGTCGTAGACGAGGTTGAATTCGGCGTAGCGGCCGCGCCATTCGAGCTGCTGCAGCTTCTCCGCATCAGTGAATTCGCTGTTCATGCGGCGGCGGACAAGCGTGGGGAAGATGTCGAGGAAGGCTTCGCCGACGTCTTTCGTGAAAGCGAGATTGCGCTGGAATGCGGGCTCGTCCTCGCATTCCAGGTGATCGTAGAAGATGCCGCCCACGCCGCGATGGACGCCGCGGTGCGGGATGTAGAAGTAATCGTCGGCCCACTTCTTGAACCGTTCGTAATAGGTCGGATTGTGCGCCGCGCACGCTGCGCGGAACCGGGCGTGAAATTCCTCTGTGTCCTCCTCGTAAGGCAGAGGCGGATTGAGGTCGGCCCCGCCGCCAAACCATGCCTTTCCGGTGGTGAGGAAACGCGTGTTCATATGCACCGCTGGCACATGCGGGTTCGCCATGTGTGCAACCAAGCTGATGCCGGTCGCGGTGAAGCCCGGGCTCTCAGCGCTCGCACCGTTGATGGTGCCGGCAAACTCGGGCGCGAAATTGCCGCGCACCGTCGAGACATTGACCCCGACCTTTTCGAACACCTTGCCCTTCATCAGCCCGCGCGTCCCGCCGCCGGGGTCGGGATTGCCTTCTTCTTCGCGGTTCCAGCTGTCGTACTGGAAGCTCGCATCGCTATCCGCTTCGCGCTCGATCGCTTCGAACTCTGCGCAGATACGGTCCCGCAGGGTTTCGAACCATGTGCGGGCGGGGTCGGTTTGGCTGGTCCAGTCGGTCATGGCAAAGGGCCTTGCCATCCCGATATGCCTGCGGCAATAGCAAGCCATGGTTCCCCTTTCGTTCGCAGGCGAGGAATGGCTCCTGACCGAGGGCCGCGCACTGTACTGGCCGCGCGAACGCGCGTTGCTGGTCGCCGACCTGCATCTGGAGAAAGGTAGCTTTTTCGCACGCCATGGGCAGATGATCCCGCCCTACGACAGCCGCGAAACGCTGGAGCGCGTGGCCCTCGCCATCCGCGAGACCGGCGCGCGGCGGGTCATCACTCTGGGCGACAATTTCCACGATTCGGACGGATCGACCCGATTGGAACCGCACGCCTGCGGCATGCTGGAGGCGCTGACCAAGGCGGTCGACTGGGTCTGGATTACCGGCAACCACGATCCGGAGATGGAGGCGCGCTGCGGCGGCACTTTGGCCGAGGAACTCGATATCGGCGGCACCATCCTGCGCCACCGCGCGAAGAAAGGCGAAACCCGCCCCGAGTTGTCGGGCCATTACCACCCGCGCCTGCAGGTGAAGGTGCGCCAACGCATGATCCGTCGTCCCTGCACGGTGGTCAGTGCGAACGACGGGCCGGACGGCAAGCCCTCGGGCCGGATGATCCTGCCTGCCTTTGGCGCCTTTACCGGTGGGATGAACGCGGGCGACCCGGCGATCCTCAAGGCGCTGCAACCGGCAGACCGGATCGATGCGGTGGTGCCAGCCAAGGGCAAACTGGCGCGCTTCAACCTGTGGAACCGTGCTGCCTGAGCGCAACGCCGAGGCGCAAATATGCGCCCCATTCGCATAACACACTTCCGAATCCGCGGAACAATGCCTACATGCTGCCTTTCTGAATACTGCAACCTGTATCAAAATTGGCAG
>CATMNW010000279.1 GCA_950071875.1 uncultured Erythrobacteraceae bacterium
CTGGCCGGTCACAACGAACAGCAGCATTGCCCTGCCACCGACGGCGCCCAGTTTGCGCAGATCGCCAATGGCCGCCACGCCGGACACCAGGCTGAAAAAAATCAGCGGCACGACCAGCATCTTGATCGCCTTGATGAAGAAATCGCCGATCCACTTGATGGATTCCGCGTCCGGCCCCCATGCCCAGCCGGTCAGCACGCCCAATATCAGGGCGGTAATGACGCGCTGCCACAGCGGAATTTCAAACCAGGTCCTCAGCACGGCGATCCCCTCTTCATGCGTGTTTCAGCGCGCCAGCACATTGTTTGCGATGCGCGTGTAGATGCGGCTTAGCGTCGAAAGGTCCTCGATGGCTACCGCCTCGTCGCGCTTGTGCATGGTTGCATTGCACAGGCCGAATTCGATCACCGGACAAACCGACCGCAGGAAACGCGCATCGGACGTTCCGCCTGTGGTCGACGGTTCGGGATCGATACCCGTTTCGGCCTTCACCGCTGCCGCGATGATATCGCTGAATTCGCCAGGCGGCGTCAGGAACGGTTCGCCCGAGATGATGGGCTTGGCCACGCCATCATGCTTTCGGGCGATGGCCGCGACCTTTTCGGACAGCGAGGCGCCCGAATGCTGGTCGTTGAAACGGATGGATATCCGCGCCTCGGCCTTCGCAGGAATGACGTTGTGCGCCATGTTGCCGACTTCGAGATCGGTGATCTCGAGGTTGGAAGGCTGGAACCAGTCGGTGCCTTCATCCAGCACCAGCGCATTTAGTTCGGAGAGCATGGCGACCAGCTTGGGAATCGGGTTGTCTGCAAGGTGCGGATAAGCGACATGGCCCTGCGTCCCTTCGACCTCCAGCCAGATATTGACCGATCCGCGCCGGCCGATCTTCATCATGTCGCCCAGGCGGTTCACGCTGGTAGGCTCGCCCACCAGACACAGATCGGGCTGATGCCCTTCTCTTGCCATGAAGTCGATCAACGCGCGGGTTCCGTGCAGCGCCGGCCCTTCCTCATCGCCGGTGATGATGAAGCTGATCGTCCCTGCATCGGCAGGCACATTCGCAACCGCATCGACCATGCAGGCGATCGAGCCCTTCATGTCGACCGCGCCGCGCCCGTAAAGCAGATCGCCGCGCACCTCGGGTTCGAACGCATCGCTCGCCCAGCCCCCGCCCGGCGGCACGACATCGAGATGGCCGGCAAAGGCGAAGTGCTTCGATCCTTCAGGCCCCCGGCGGATGGCGAAGAGGTTTTCGACCGCTTCCTCTGGAGTTCCCGCATCGCCCTCGCCGCGCGTGAAGCGCGTTACCTCAAAGCCCAGCGGGGCCAGCATCGCTTCCATCGCATCGAACACGGGGCCACGCGCAGGCGTTACGCTTTCGGCAGCCATCAAGGTCCTGGCAAGGTCGATCACATGGCTCATCGATTGTCCTCCTCGACGATCAGCGGCCCGGGTTCGAAAGCCGTATCGAGATAGTCCGCCATGCGCAGTCCGGCCTGCAAGACGCGGCGCCGCGCAATGGGAATGGATCGGTCGAGCAGGTCCTGCGACAGGGCAACTTCCTTGGGCAATTCGCCTTCGCAGGGATCGCAGGCGAAGGTTTCGGGATAGATGAATTCGCGCGCGATCTGCCAGCTTTCGCGGCCCCAGTCCGCCGCATTGCCGCCCGCAAGTTCGGCGCGCTCTGCCGGCGAATACCGCCGTGCGATGGGCGGGTCTTCGCTGATCGCGCGTTCTGCTAGCGGGCCGTCCCAGACCCAGTGCAGGTTCAGCCCCGGAACGATGCCGTAATCGGCCGTGCGATCGTTGCCGCCGCGATCGTCGAGGTCGCCTGAATGGAGCGGCATGTGAATGTCGCCGATGAAGTGGACGAGGAAGGTCAGCGCCTCCACCCGCACGGCATCGGGCAGGCTTTCATCGGCAAGTATGCGCCGGTTGCGTTCGACCTGCGCGCTGACGCAATTGAGGCCGGAGCAGTTCTTGCGTGCGCTGTATTCCTCGGTGATCGGTTCGGTCTGGTAATGCCAGGCGAAGGTATGGCCCCAACGCCAGTATTCACCGCGAATGCAGTCGGGCCACACGCTTGCATCCTGCAGCGTATCGAGGGCGCAATCGGGCGTCCCCAGCGGATCGCGTGCGCGCAGCAGCCGGTCGATCTTCGCGCGCGTTTCGGGACGCACGTTCTCCAGCGCGATATCGGCGGTCACCGTATGCGCGTAGAAGCCCCAGGCCTGCGCGCTGGCGGGCAGGACAAAAGCCGTCAGCGCGGCTAGCGCCTTCAGGAAAGCGTTTCGTATTGTTCGATGACCCATTCTTCGTTTTCCGATGCCTCGATCCAGCCCGTCATCCATTCGTGTTCCCATAGCGCCTGCATATAGGCCGCCGCGAAACCGGGGACGGGTATCTGATAGCTGATGAAGCGGCTGACCACGGGGGCGAAGAACACGTCCGCCGCACCGAAAGTGCCGAACAGGAACGGCCCGCCGCTGC
Source organism: uncultured Erythrobacteraceae bacterium (assembly GCA_950071875.1). Lineage (GTDB taxonomy): Bacteria > Pseudomonadota > Alphaproteobacteria > Sphingomonadales > Sphingomonadaceae > Qipengyuania. Next base: position 2,491 of record CATMNW010000279.1, read on the forward strand.
CGAAGCGGCTGCGCGCCTCCGCCCACAGGCCGAGGATGCGTATGATGTCCGCCTTGCAGGCCTCGCTCGGCTCGAAGCCGTCGAAGCGCTTGCGCACGTTCATCGGGCATTCGCTGCGCAGCGCCTGGAAGCTGGAATGCATTTCCGCAACCATGGCGCGGGCCATGCCGCGGGCGACGTCGTCCTTGGGCCAGAAACGATCGCGACCGACCTTGTCGGCGAGATATTCCATGATGGCGAGGCTGTCCCACACCACGACTTCTTCGTCCCACAGAAGCGGGACCTTGCCGGACGAAGGCATGATCTGCCCGCTCTGCTTGTCGGCCTCCCAGTTCTCGCCGAACAGGGGCACGACGATCTCCTCGAAGGACAGCCCCGACTGCTTTGCCGCAAGCCAGCCGCGCAGGGACCAGCTCGAATAGTTCTTGTTGCCGATGATCAGTTTCATTCGTGCATCCCACCTTGCATGTCCGCGGCGGTAGAGGTTCAGCCAGACAGTGTCGAGGCTGAACGGCCTGCACGTTACGAAGGTGACAAAGGTTACACGGTGTAACCCTGTCCAACCCGGCCATTTTTCGAACGATTTCTGCAGCTTGGCGGGCGAACAGGCCGGGTGACACATTGCTGTTCCTAAATCAGGGTCGCTGCACAGTTCGCCCATCCGCATCGAATGCTACGCCGCCGCAGACAATGTAGGAAAACGGTTCTTTCCGGCCCAATGGCGCGGTAGGGAGCGGGCATGACCCTGCGCCCCTTCCATCTCGCCTTTCCCGTCGACGACCTTGCCGAAGCCCGCCGTTTTTACGGCGATGTCATGGGATGCGCGGAAGGGCGATCATCGGACGAATGGATCGATTTCGACTTTTACGGCCACCAGATTGTCGCGCATCTGGCTGCCGGCCAGGCGGGCGACCGCGCGAGCAACCATGTCGACGGCCACGGCGTGCCCGTGCCGCACTTCGGGATCGTGCTGGCGATGGAGGACTGGCAGGCGCTGGCCGATCGATTGCAGGCGGCAGGCGTGGAGTTCGCCATCGAACCCACGATCCGCTTCAAGGGGCAACCCGGCGAACAGGCGACGATGTTCTTCCGCGACCCAAGCGGCAATGCGCTGGAAATGAAGGCCTTCGCAGACGACGCGATGCTGTTTGCAACCTGAGGGTATTCCAGGCAATCGAAGTGCCCGGATTGACCCCTGCCTCGAACTCGGGAACCGCGTCTGCCGCGGCTTCTTACTGCTGGTATTAACGTTTCGCCTTGGCGAACAGGTCCACCAATTCACCGAACTTGACGCGCTGCTCCTCGGCATTGCCGGACGCTATGGCCTCCGCAACGCAGTGCGAGGCATGGGTCTTGAGAATCTCATCCTCGGCCTTGGCAAGCGCGGCCTTCACCGCCTGGATCTGGTGCAGGATGTCAATGCAGTAGCGATCCTGTTCCACCATCTTGCGAACGCCGCGCACCTGAC
>CATMNW010000280.1 GCA_950071875.1 uncultured Erythrobacteraceae bacterium
CGATTCTCACCGCTCCATCGCGCGCCCATTCGTCGAGTCTCATGGCACTGACGACATGAGAGGGTCCCGGCACGCCGTATTGGCATGCCGCCCCGGTCGAAACGGATATTCTCCCCCACACCCGGCCGACGACGGCCTCGCCGGAGACATGGGGGGTGGAGACGTGGAGGCATCCCGCGATACGGTGCTCGCCACCGTTCACCCGCAGACCCGATACCCGCGCAACGAGCGCGTCTTGCAACCTGTCGCGCATGCATGCGATCCTGGCCTCATCGGCGGCCCCCTCTTCGGTGCGCAGCCGCATCGCATGGACGAGCGAAGCTGCCGAGGCGACGTCCGGTGTACCGAAGACGTCGTGCGCGAGGCTGTGCGCACCCGGGCCCAAGGACCCGAGAAGCACACCGGAGCGACGCGGTCCGTACATCTTGGCTCCGCTGAGGACCAGCACGTCAGCGAGTGCCAGCGTATGGTGAGGGATCCTGCCGAACGCCTGACTGCCATCCACGAGCAGCGGAACTCCCGATCGGGAAGTGAGATCGGCGATCGAAGCGAGATCGCTGATGGTGCCGATTTCGTTGTTCACAGCCATCGTGCACACGAGATCGATGCCTCCTTCGAGCGCCCGTTCGAGGGAGACGAGGTCCGGGGCGCCATGCTCGTCGACATCGATGTCGACGATATCCAAGCGTCCTGCTTCGCGTGCGCGGACGAGCGCCGAGATCAGGGCGGGATGTTCCGCCCGGCTGACCGCGACACGGAACGGTCTCGAACGCTGCGTATCAATCGCTGCTTCGACAGCCAGCCAAAGAGCTGGTGCCGCTCCTGGTGTGAAGATGGCCTCTTTGAACCGTCCATCGAATGGTTTCCTCGCATTCCGCGCGGTTGCCTCCAAATGGCGCCCGGCCTCTTCCCCGTTGGCGTTCTCACGCGACTGGGGGTTGCCCATCGTCTGCAGGGACACGCTCAAATGCACTTTCGCGACCCGCGGGTCGATCGGAGTGCCGGCCATGTTGTCGAGATAGATGCTCAATTCTGGGTGTCCTGTGGTAATTGCGGCAGTCTAGGGAGAAATCTGTCCAGCGTCACCCGCTGGCCGATTGTTCTCCGATTCTATTCTTGCGTTGGCCCTGTCCCGGAGCGCCCGCACAACCAGCAGGGGGTCGATTGATTGATGAAAGATGCGGGTGAGGCCTCATCACCCTCGTCCAACGCGGATTGGACCCGGAGTAAAACGGTCGCGCTTATGACGCTCTAACTGAGACGCTCGAAGGCGGAGAAAAGGCATCCGGAAGTGATCGCTCTCTCTCTCTGCCTTGCTTCGTCGTGCTGCGCTGACTCGGGGCACGCCCATATCGGCGAATTTTCGCCATCCCGAAGGCGTCGCGATGAAGCTGCGCAACTTCGCCAAGAGGGATCCCGCACCGATCTTCCCTCAGGGAAAGGGCTTGAGGGGCGGCGGCAAGGTCGATGGTATCGTATGGGGCGAATTCGGCTCGGATTCGGCGCGCTTGCTCGCGAGTTTGCTGCATCAGAAGGGATTTCGCATCGGGCGAGTGGATGGCGCCGGCGCCATCGAGAGGACCGCCGCTCGAGTTCGGAGAACGGCTGCATGTCCGCGACGAGATCGGAAGCCTGGCCTCACTTCAACAAAGTCTGCTTTATGCGCAATTGCGTCAATAGCGGATGGTCCGTTCCCGGCCCATTAGACGACTGTCTGCTCTTGGCACATCGCTCGCTTCGCAATTGCGAACTGGGCGACGTCGGTCGGTGAGTTAGTCTCCAGCGGGGCAGAATACAATAGAATCGGAGCCGTGTTCTTACCAGTAGCCGCCAGCGTCTAAACAAGCATCGACGGTTGAAAACTGATTGAGAGACCAGCCATACCAGAAGGTAGTCGGCAATCGGGCCGCAAGCTCAAAGATCGTATTCCGTGATCTAAGCAATGATAGCGGACGGTCCGGAGGCTCCTCCATTTCAACGCCCGCAAGCAGGCTTCCGCTTGTTCGTAGTATCACCGTGCACACGAGTTTTTCGCGGGTTTCTCGGAATTTTGGCCTGTGAATAAGTAAAGGTTGACTTGCGATTGCTCCGCTGGCCTTTTGAGAGGGCAAGGGTAGGGGGTCAATTTTGGGACGTATTTCGACGCTTGGCGCGTGCAGCGTACTTGTTCTGGCTGCAACTGGCGCCGTGATCGCGCAGTCGAGCACCAAGACTTACGAATACGATGCGCTCGGACGCCTGGTTGAGGCGCGCACCGCAGGGGGCGCGAACAACAACGAAGCCCACGAGATCTGCTACGATGCGGCCGGAAATCGGACCCGGTTCCGTGCGACGAACAATGGCACCTCGATCGACTGCCTGACCGGATCGGCGCCGACTCCTAGTCCGACGCCCACTCCAACACCGACACCAACCGGCGGCGGCAACTCTCCGCCGACCACGGTCAACGACTATACGGGCGGCTCATGCTCGTTGACAAAAACGGTCAACCTCACCGCGAATGACAGTGATCCGGAGGATGGCGTCCCGCCGGTTCTTCTATCCATCTCTAAGAATCTTGGTCAGTCGAGCGCTACGAAAGTGTCCGACAGCTCCGTTAGCGTCGACTTCGGGCCGAGTCTGGGGCTTACCACGTTTACCTACACGGTTGCCGACTCGCTTGGCGCGACCTCGACTGGCACGCTGACCGCAGAGGTCACCAGCTGCGGTCTCGATTAGCAAGAAATCGCCACCGCCAAACTGCCAGCACTTTCCAGCGAACATCCGGATAAAGCTTCATGCGCACCAGCAAGATCATCGCCGTCGCGGCGCTCGCCACCGCCCTCGCGGGACATGCCTATGCGGCGCCACAGGATGAAGGTGGCGCAGCGGTTGCCAACCCTGACCATGCACCGGTCTGTATGACGCGAGAGTATGAAGCCGAGGGCAGGAAACAAGCTTTCGAGATCATCACGGTCGCAAGCGATGCGAGGGCACTTCGGGCCAACGGCTTCGTCGCAACCGACTGCAAAACAATCTTTCCAACCACTGCCCAACGAGAGCGCTATCGCGACAAAGTTTGCGTGATGGCCGCGCGCTTTTCAGATGAAGTCCAGGCGCAATTTGCCGAGCTACTCGGCGAGCGGCCGGCAGTTCTTTGCGGAATGGCCGAGCTGGCGGTCGGGCAATGGGAGCCGCGCGAGACCGGTAAGGCGCACAAGTGAACGTTTCGGGGATGGGGAATAGGTTTATGCAATCGGTCGATCGTTACGTGCGAGCAATTTTCAACCTGCTTGCAGCGCTACTGGTAGCCATCGGCTTGTTGGCAAGTCCGGCTACGGCGCAAAAGCTCAAGCCCCCCACCGTGCAGCAGGACCCGAACGGGGTCGATTTGTTGTCCGGCAAGACTAAGCCGCAGGTCCCTACGCTCGCGATCCCGGCAGCTCCTCGGCTGAGCTTCACTGGCCTGTATGACTGGCATCTCTTTATCGAAGGCCGCCTTCATGAAAATACCTATTCGACCTATTCCTACTCGCTGAATGCCTGGGGGCGAGAGTCCGAGAGCTTCAACTGTCCAGACTCGGAAAACTGTAACGACCAGAAGGGCGGGGCATCGGTGCTCTTTGGTGCATCGACGTCTGGATATTGGTTTACCAACGGAGGGACGGGCACCCGGATCCGTTATAATATCCGGGACAAGGGCCAGGGTACCATCACCTCGTCGGCAGCGTTTTATTATCTCGCCTCGAGGATCGAGTTTGCCGACGGCGAATACCTGACGATCCAGTGGGAAGAAGTCACCCCGTACGCAGGGTTCAAGGACCACCGCCCGACCTCCGTCACAAGTTCGATCGGCTACCGGCTTGAGTTCAGTTACCAAACGAACACGTACGGCTCCTATCTGTGGAGTACGTTGTCGAGCGCGCAGATTGTGAAGACGTCGGCTCCGGGTGTTCCGTTGACGAAGTTCACCTACACC
>CATMNW010000281.1 GCA_950071875.1 uncultured Erythrobacteraceae bacterium
CAGTTGCACAGCATGGCACGCACGAAGACGGTGACGAAACCGGCCACGCCGTATTCGGCATAGCCCACCGTCCGGGCTTCGCCCATCGTGGCAAAGACCAGCCCGACCGGGTTGGTTTCCTCTGCGGCGAAACCGTAGGTCCAGTATACGGCCATCATGACGGCGGTGGTCAGCGCACCGGCAAAATTGCCGATGAACACCAGGCCCCAGTTGCGGAACACCCCGCTCCATTTGCATCCTGGGCGTTTATCCCAGACGGCGAGAGGACACAGGACGAAGACACCTGTCAGCAGATCGTATCCGAGCAAATAAAGCAGGCAGAAACCGACCGGGAACAGGATCGCTCCGGCCAGCGGCTGGCCCGTCTGGACATTGATCGTCACGGCAAAGGCCGCGGCAAGCGCTAGAGTCGCCCCCGCCATGAAAGCGCGGATCAGCGTGTCCTTGGTGGACATCATGATCTTCGCTTCTCCCGCGTCGATCAGCTTTGGTACGAATTCGCTTGGTGCAAGATAGGACATGACAAGAACCCTCCTTCGTCAGAAATTGATTTCGGCCTGGAGCCAGAATTTCTCGGTATCGACCGCGAACGCATCGGCCCGGTAATTCGCGTATTTCGCCAGCAACGAGACCGGCCCGGCCTTGAAACCGAGCGAGGCATCCCACTCGGAACCGAGGTCGAGGTTGCCGAAGTCGCTGTCGAACTGGTGGTAGGTGACATTCGCATTGAGGCCGGGCAGCAGGCGGATCCCGCCAAAGCTGCGCCCAACGGTCACGTAGTAATCGCGCACGCCGAAAGCGGGTGTCGTCAGGAAAACATCGGCCCAGCCATTGAAGGCATGAAGCGTCGCCATCGGCGTCTGGAATGCGGCGATGCCATCGTCGCTGCCCAGCTCTTCGTAGCCGGCGGTAAGACCGAATCCCGTCACCGTGGCTCCAAGTCTGACGCTATAGTAGGACGCGGAATAATCGACCGGATTGGCACCGTAATCCGACTGGGTGGCAACACTGGCCTCCGCGTTCAGAGCAAAAAGGCCTGGTAGGTCGATTGTCGCTGCCGCGCGCAGGCCATAGGTCTGGCTGGAGAATGCCAGGCGATCGTCGTAGTCGAGCAAATAGGCGAAAGCCTTCGCGTCCACGCCCGCGATCTCTGCCCCGCCATTCAGGAAGATGAAGTCGCCGTCGAAATGCTCGGCAGGGCTGTCGACACCGAAAATCGTGCGCTGGCTGATCGCATAAGTCGCATCGAGCGCTACGGGACCGAAGCTCGCCTGTCCGCGAATGGCGTCGAAGGTCTGCTCGTTCTGGCGCCACCCGACATTTCCGACGAAACGGGCATTGTCGAGGATGATGCGCTGACGCCCGATCGTCGCGCCAGTGCCATCCTGCATGACCGAAAGCTGCAGCCGATTGAGCTCGAGATTCTCCGGATCCGCCACCACCGGAAACGGCTCGATGCCGTTGAATGGCAGGGTGTCGTTCTAGTCGTCGGCCAGCGCGAGCGTGCCTTCGCCCTCGGCCAGCAGCGAGACTATCCCGGCCCTCAATTCCGCCCCGGCGCGAAGGCGCATGGTCAATGCCTCCGCCTCGTCCAGTCCGTCATCCCGGCCCACCGTTTCATAACGCAGCCGCGCGGCCACCATGGGATCCAGCGTCACGCCGTCCGCAACCTCGACCGGGCCGAGGGGGCTTTCCTGCGCCAGCGCTGGGCTCGCCGCCGCGACCGCAGCTAGACTTCCCAAACTCAACAAACTTCGTCTCATCGAAACCGCCTCCCGATTGCTCGCCGTTCGGACAGTCCCTCCCTGATCCTTCGCCGGGTTCTTCAAGCCCCGGACACGCACGCAAAAAAGCCGCCACGAGACGATCCGGAACGGATCGGTCGGGGCGGCGCCATTGCCACGCATTTTCAAAGGTTTGCTACGAAAGCGGAAATGCATCCCTCTTTGGACGCGCCTTCGAAGCGGCCATGTTATTACGCGATTCGATGTCGCAGCGCAATAGGGTTGCGCGAAATCAGTCTATCGCGCTCAAAAGCGGAAGGAGGAAAGATAGTCTCGTGGTCGGTCGGGATCGAACGTGTGCCCATCGAAGAAGCGGTTGTCGCTCAGAACCATCTCGCCCTGCTCGGTTGGCACGGGCATTATCCGGTCGAGGCTGCCCTCGACCTTGGAATTTGCTCCGGGCAGAACATCGCCGGTTTCTCGCAGCGCCGAACGATAGACGTCCGCCCTGAAGACACCGCAAGCCGCCTCGTAATCGGCATCGGAAAACTGCGTTTGACCCCAGCGTGCCATCTGGGTGTAGAGCCAGCCCCCATGACTCATCCACGGAAAATTGGCGGCTTCGCCATACTGAAACATGAAGTCGGGGAAGTGGACCGGCGGCTTCCCGTTCGACAGCACCAGGTTCTCGCTGATCGACCGTAGCAATATGGCCTTGTCGACGCCGATATACTCGTCTCGGGCGAGGATGGCCGCGTTTTCACGAAAGGCCTCGGGATCGACAGATTGCGCCGCAGCCTTGCGCATTGCCCTGATCAGAGCCTCGAATACATCGCGCTTCGACTCCAGATGCGGCCGGCGCACGGCGAGAACCTTTTCCGTTCCTCGTCGCCAGATCTGGCTGGTCGCGAGAATGATCGTGCCATGCCCCGCATCCACCGCCATGCTGTCCCACGGGTCGGCGACGCAGTATCCGTCGATCTCACCTGCCGCGAGCGCGTCCGACATGAAGGGCGGAGGCACCACGGTCATCTCGACGTCCTCGCCTGGCCGGATGCCGCATCCTGCGAGCCAGTATCGCTGCATGTAATTATGGCATGAATACCGATGAGTCTTGGCGAAGCGCAGTGGGCGTCCCTCTGTCTTGCGGGCCAGCGCGATGGGCTTCAGCCGCGCGCCAATTTCGGCGGGATCGCCGAGCAAACCGGGCGTGGTGATCTGAGCTGCCAGTTCATTTGATACTGTTATGGCGTTTCCGTTCAGCCCAAGCGCGAAAGGGGCGCACAGTGGCTGTGCCGGGCGACCGAGACCCAGCGTCGTTGCAATGGCCAAGGGGGCGAGCAGGTGAGAGGCGTCGACGTGGCCATACAAAAGGTGGTCGAGCACGGTTGCCCAGCTCTTGTCGCGCTGGAAAGACAGCTGAAGCCCTTCCTCGCGAGCGAAGCCATGTTCCTGCGCGAGGATCGGCAGGCAGGCGTCCATCAAAGGCAGAAAACCGATTGTCAGATGCTCGCTCACTTGCCCTCCATCAGATCATGCGCCGTTACGACCGCCTCGGCTATCGCCGCAATGCGCTTGCCCGATTTCATCGCCTTGCGTCGCAATTCGCCATATGCCTCGGGCTCGCCGATGCCGCGGCTCTGCATCAGGAGGCGCTTGGCGCGATCGATCGTCTTCCGCTCCGCCAGCTTGCCCTTCGCCTCGTTCAGTTCGTCCTGCAGTCGTGAATAGGCGTAGAAACGGCGTACCGCGAGATCGACAATGGCGCGAACCCGGTGCGGCGCAAAGCCATCGACCACATAAGCGGAGACGCCCGCATCGACCGACTGCGCAATGGCCTCGTCGTCGCTCTCGTCGACAAACATCGCAATTGGCCGGGATAGCGCACGGCTGACCGCGAAATATTCTTCCAGAACGTCACGTGAAGGGTTTGCAAGATCGATCAGCACAACATCCGGATCGACGTCCTGCAATCGCGCCATCAGCCCGGCGCGTTCGGTTATGACGAACAATTGCGCATCGCCGTGATCGCGAAGACCGTCTTCGATGACGGAAGCGCGGGCTGCGCTTTCATCCACGATCGCGATGCGCATCATGCGATTGTGCCCTGCAACATGGCATTTCGCAACTGCGAACATTATGTGGCATTGTTTAGGATCGTAACAATATGCGACTGGTCGTTATCCGGGTCGCGAAGATGAGCGGCGTTCCAAGTCG
>CATMNW010000282.1 GCA_950071875.1 uncultured Erythrobacteraceae bacterium
ACGTGACCAAGAAGAACCCGCGTAACCACACGGAAAAGTTCACCTTCCGGAAGTACGACCCGATCGCGCGCAAGCACGTCGAGTTCAAGGAAGCAAAGATCAAGTAATGCCCTTTCAAGCTGAACCGCGGGAACGGCCTCGGTTCAGTGATGGTTCAATGCTCCGAACCTATTTCAGGAGCATGAGCACCTTGTATCTTACCAAGACAAAATCGTTCGGCGCCGCGCTGGCTCTTTCGCTGGCTGCGGCGCTTCCTGCGTCTGCAATCCTCGCTCCGGCCCCGGCCGAAGCCGCGGCGGGCGACCTCGACAAGGCGGTTGCCGCACTGCGAGGCATTGCCACCATGAAGGCGGATTTCGTCCAGACAGACCGCGCGGGCCAGTCCGTGCGCGGTGTGATGACGTTGAAACGCCCCGGCAAGATCCGCTTCCAGTACGAGAAGGGCGTTCCGATGCTCATCGTCTCGAACGGGAAGTCGATGTATATGGTCGATTACGAGGTCAACCAGGTCCAGCGCTGGCCCATCGCTAACTCGCCACTGGGCGCGTTGCTCGACCCGAGCCGTGACGTGAAGAAGTACGGCAAGCTCGTGTCGACCAGCCATCCCGACGTGGTAAGCGTGCAGGTCCGCGATCCCGGCCGCCCGGAATTCGGCGTGATTACGCTGATCTTCGCACGCGACGCGTCCGCCCCCGGCGGTTTGCGACTCACCCACTGGGTATCGCTCGATTCGCAGAATCACCGCACCACCGTTCGCCTGTCGAACCAGCGTTATGGCGTGGCCGTTGCCGACAGCTCGTTTACCTTCCGCGACCCGCGCCGTTCGTCCCGTCGCCCGGGGTAAACGAAACGGCGGCGAGCGGTGCCAACCCTGCGATAACCCGCTGTAGCCCGTTCATAGAAGGGCAATCGGTTGGGTCGTAGTTTGTAATTCACGAGACGACACGAGGTTGGTTTCCCCCCTGTTGACCACCTCGATCAGGTTCTTCTCGTTCCAAGCGTGACGAACGCTCACAGGAAACCCTCGTGCCAATGCCCCCGGCGCGAGGGTTTTTTGTGTTTTGCCTGCGTACGGTCAGGATATCTGTCCCGACCTTAGCTGTTACGCCGCAAAAACCTCTTCACTCCGCCCAGCCGAACGCCTTCCTGATCACATCGTGGATCAGGTTCTGTTCCATTACACCGCGCACATTTTGGGCGCCCGGGCCATTGGCATAGAGCGCCACGTCTTCGCCCGCATGGGTCTCCGAATCGAGCGGGATTGCCGCCTGCTGGCTTGCCGTCACACCGGTTTCGGGTTCGGGCCTATCGCCTGTCCACGCTCCGGCACCATTGGCATAGCCCAGCGTCGTGTAGGGCTTGCCGTCTTCCGCAAGCGAAGGGCTTTCGTCGAGCGGATTGGTGACGAGGCCAAGGATCGGATTGCCACGCTTGGGATAACCTGAGATCGTGAAAACGTGGCTGTGATCGGCGGTCACCATGATCAGTGTTTCTTCAGGGTCGGTATTGTCTATCGCCCACTGAATTGCCCGCGCGAATTCGACAGCTTCTTCCAGCGCGTAACCGGCCTTGCCTGCATGGTGGCCGTGATCGATGCGTCCGCTCTCGACCACCAGGTAATACCCTTCCGGATCCCGGGAAAGCCGCTCGATGGCTGTAGCGGTCATCGAAGTCAGCGTGGGTTCGGTGCTGTCGGCTTCGCGCTCGACCATGTACGTCATGTGGCTGGGCGAAAACAGCCCGAGCAGCGGCTTGTCATCCGGCGCGGTGGCCATGGTATTCAGGTCGGTGGCGAAGGTGCCGCCGGTTCTGGCCGCCCATTCGCCGGGCAGGTCCGCAGTATCGACCAGCCTGCGACCGCCTGAGTCCTTGCCGAAAAAGGCAGCGCTGCCGCCGCCCAGCGCCACATCGAACGGCGAATCGACCAGTTGTCTGGCAATATCGGTGCAGCCGAGGCCGCGCTGGTCTTCGGGAATGGCGCTGTCGCCTTCCCAGTCGCGGTTGACGCTGCGGGCGTAGACGGAAGCGGGGGTGGCGTGGGTGAGGCGCGCTGTGCTGACGATGCCCAGGCCCAGTCCTTTTGCGATCACCTCTTCACCCAGCAGCGCAAGTTCGTTCCCCGCCCCGGATGCACAATCGCCAAGTGTGATTTCCGGACCATATCCGAGCACACCGATCCTGGTCTTCACTCCGGTGTGCATTGCGGATGCCGTGCCCGCGCTGTCCGGTACCTGCGCATCGACATTGTATGTTTTGACCAGTGCGACATTGTCGAAGTTTTCGAACGGCAGGACATATTCCTCGCCCGTCTGGCCCAGTTTTTGTCCCGCATAGATACGCGCGGCAGTGACGGTCGAAACACCCATGCCATCACCGATGAAAAGGATTACATTCTTCGCCTTCTTAGGCGCATCGTCGGCAGCGGCGGGTGCGCCTGCGCCAAGGGCCAGAACGGCGGCGGTGGTTGCAAGGACAAGCGAACGTAGGGTCATGGATGCGCTCCCGTGAGAAATCATGCGATGCCCTATATTACCCCGGTGCAAGACGAAAGCATGACGCTTGCGACAGCACCGCTGCTCGCCTAACCCGCCCCCATGGTTTCTATCGCTACCTGGAACATCAATTCCGTCCGCCTGCGCATGCCGATCGTGGAACGTTTCCTGAAGGAAAGCGCCCCCGACGTGCTGTGCCTGCAGGAGATCAAGTGCCAGGAACACCAGTTCCCTTACGATGCGTTCCGCGAACTGGGCTACGAACATTTCGCCGTGCACGGCCAGAAGGGCTATCACGGTGTCGCCACGGTCGCGAAGACGCCGTTGAAGGAATTCAGCCGCCACGACTGGCAGGACAATGGCGAAGCGCGCCACGTCGGTGTCGAACTGACCGATCACCAGGGCATGATCGTCGAAAATGTCTATGTTCCTGCCGGGGGCGACGAACCCGATCGCGAAAAGAACCTGAAATTCGGCCAGAAGCTGGATTTCCTCGAGCGGATGACCCGCTGGGCCGATGCCATCGACCGCCCCACGTTGATCGTGGGCGATTTCAATATCGCCCCGCTCGAAAGCGATGTTTGGAACCACAAGCAATTGCTCAAGGTCGTCAGCCACACCCCGATAGAGGTCGACAGCCTCCAACGGTTCATGGATGCGCACGGCTGGTCCGATATCGGGCGCGAGCATATCAAGGCGCCCGAACGCTATTACAGCTGGTGGAGCTACCGCGCGAAGGACTGGAAGGCGAACGATCGCGGGCGCCGCCTGGACCATATGTGGGCCAGCCCGGAACTGGCAAGGCAGGCGACAGGGCATTCCGTCCACGAATACGCCCGCGACTGGGAAAAGCCTTCCGACCATGTGCCCCTGGTGACGGAGTTCACGCTCTGAACGAGGCTTCTCCTTCGCGGCGCGCAGCGCAGGCAGTGGACGCGTTGCGCCATGGCTGGCCGCTGGCCATTGCAGGCGCACCGCTGTTGCAGCCGGTCGAAACCGCGTTCGGCGACCTTTCCGGCGAAGCCATGCTGATTTCCGCGACGCGCGCTGCCACGCTGAAACTCGTCAACCAGATCGAAGCGGCTACACCCCGCCAGCCTGTGTTGATGCGGGCGGCAGAAATCCTCGATCTGCCTGCCGCGCTGGCAATTGCGGACCCCGCGCTCGACATGGCGCATCCGATGAAGGGGCCGTTCAAGGCACTGCCCCTCGATTGGGACGAGCAGGCACGTGCCGCGCTGGAGCTGGCCCGGATGGCAGGCGTGCTGCCTGCGTTCTTGATCGACCCTGCGAGCGCAAGTGAAGCCGTGTCGCTCACAGCGGACGATGTGATCGCTTATGCCGATGCTTCGCGCCTGCAAATTGCCACACGCGCCCATTTGCCGGTCGCGGCGGCGCCGGATGCCCGCGTGCGCGGGTGCCGGCTCTCGACGAACCGG
>CATMNW010000283.1 GCA_950071875.1 uncultured Erythrobacteraceae bacterium
GTTTCGTCTCAGACATGGACCGCATGTTACACGGTCCAAGGGGAAGAATTCGCCCTATGCGCAAGCAGCCGAAAACGGCTGTTTTACGAGGCTTCTGGCGTGGCATATGCATGGGCGGCCCGTATCACCGGATCTGCCCTGTAGGAAAGCGAAGGTCACACGTCGTTTCCCGCGGCGGGCTGAGCCGCCTGACCCGCCGAACGAACCGGGCGGGGTGTGCCCTGGTCATCGGCAAGAACGAAAACGAAGGTGCCCTTGCAGACCAGTTGTGTCGCTTCGCCATGGCGTTCACGCGCGATGCCTTCAGCCGCAATTGTGATCGAGGTGGTGCCTTCCTTGACCACCTCGCAATAGATATTGAGTTCGTCGCCCAGCGCCATTGCCGCTGGAAAGCCGAAGTCGCTTGCCGCGACGACATTGGCACGGCCCTGCCCTACGCGGCTTGCAAGGCTGCCTGCGCCGAGCGCCATCTGGCTCATGAGCCAGCCTCCGAACACGCCGCCATAGGGATTCATGTCGGTCGGCATTGCCGTAACGCGGATCTGGGGTTCAGGCGTGCTCATTACTCTTAGCCCGCTGTCATTTCTAGAAAGCGATTGTCGACCCAGCCGCTGCGGCACGGGCCTGTGTAATTCTGTTCCGTCGCCAAGGGGCTGTCCGTATTGCAATCCGTAAGGCTCTGCCCTTCGCCAGCATACACGATCCCACTGAAATCATCTTGGGTCGCGCAAACCTTCACACCTTGCCCGGCGTTGAGTTTGTCGCGGGCCTTGGTGGCAGCGCTTGGGGAATCGTGGACATACGGTACGTCTTCCCCGCTCGCGTCGAACTCCACAACTTCCGCATACGTCCCACACGCGTCCATATCCGGCCCGTCGCCGCCGACCTTGATCGGCAGGGGTATCGGTCCGGTATATTCATTTTCTGTTGTACGAGGATCGACGGGAGCGTTTGACGCGGACGCAGTCTCCGTTACTTCGCCATCGGGCGTCATCGGCTCGTCAGAATTTTGCGAACACGCGGCAAGAGCAAGCGCGCCCAACGTACAGGTTACGATTCTCATTCGGCTTCTACTCCTGAAAATCAAACCACCAGCCCCATCGGGTTCTCGACCAGTTGCTTGAAGGCTTCCATCAGTTGCGCACCGTCGGCGCCGTCGATGGCGCGGTGGTCGAAGCTACCCGTAGCACTCATCACTGTGGCAACGCCGAGTGCGCCTTCGATAACGTGAGGGCGCTGCTCGCCTGCGCCGACCGCGAGGATCATCGCTTGCGGCGGGTTGATCACCGCGTCGAACTGCTTGGTGCCGAACATACCGAGATTGGACAGGCTGGCGGTGCCGCCTTGGTATTCGTGCGGTTGCAACTTGTTGTCCTTCGCCTTGCCGGCCAGTTCCTTCATTTCGGTGCTGATCTGCGCAAGGCCCTTCTTGCCTGCGTCGCGGATGATCGGCGTGATCAGGCCCGAAGGCGCGGCCACGGCAACAGAGATATCCTCGCGGCTGTACTGGTAGAGCTCGTCGCCCTGGAAGCTGACATTGCACGCGGGGACGCGCTGGAGCGCGCGGGCCAGCGCCTTGATCAGAAGATCGTTTACCGAGAGCTTGACCCCATCTGCCTCGAGGCTGGAGTTAAGCTGCTTGCGAAGGTCCAGCAAAGCATCGAGGCGCACGTCCACCGTGAGGTAGATATGCGGGATAGTCTGCTTCGCCTCGGTAAGGCGCTTGGCGATGACCTTGCGGACGTTGTTGAGCTTGGTCGCTTCGTAGGGCGCATCGAGATCGCCGCCCTGCTGCGCTGGTTTGGGCGAGGGTGCCGGAGTTGCTGTGTCCTCTGCCGGGGCTTTGCCCGCTTCGGCACCTTCCAGATCGGCTTTCACGATCCGTCCACGCGGGCCGCTCCCTGTTACGGTTGCGAGGTCGATCCCCTGCTGTTCGGCAATCCGCCGCGCCAGTGGGGAAGCGATGATCCGCTCCCCGCTATCGTCCTTCGGCGCAGCAGGCGCCTTGGTTTCGGGCTTGGCAGCGGCCCGAGCGGGTTCTGCACTCTTGCGCGGTGTAGTCTTGGCCGGCTCCGAACTGCTTTCATCCGCAGAAGCGGGATCGTCGGCCTTTTCATCTTCCCCACCATCATTGGAGGGGGCGGCTGCGGCGGCTTCTTCGGGGTCTTCGCCCTCTTCAGCCAGCATTGCGATTACCGTGCCGACTTTGACGCCTTCGGTACCTTCATCCACCGCGATACTGGCGATCGTGCCTTCGTCCACTGCTTCGAATTCCATGGTCGCCTTGTCTGTCTCGATCTCGGCCATGATGTCGCCGGCGTTCACAGTATCCCCCGGCTTCACCAGCCATTTGGCAAGCGTGCCTTCCTCCATGGTGGGGGACAGGGCGGGCATCTTGATCGGCGTGGGCATGTTTTGACGTTACGTCCTCGTAGGCGGGAGTGTTCGCTGGCACCTCTGGCGAAAAGGCGGTGCCGCCGCAAGGTCCTTGCACAGAATACGAATTACCTTGTAATCCGTGCCGCACATGGGCCGGGGAACATCAATGCGCACATACCTTGTAGTCATGGACGAAACCGAGGAAGCGAAGCAGGCGCTTCGCTTTGCATCCCTGCGTGCGCAGAAGACCGGTGGATCGGTGCATATCCTGGCCCTGGTACCACAGCAGACCTTCAACGCTTTCGGCGGGGTGCAGGCCACGATCGAACAGGAGGCGCGCGAGCGGGCCGAAGTCATGGCCAACTCTGCGGCCGGCAACATTTTCGGCGAAATGGGCAAAATGCCCACTATCGCGGTGCGCCCCGGCCCGCCCGCCGATGTGATCCGCAAATACATCGACGAACACGGCAATATTGCCGCGCTGGTTCTGGCGACGAGCGCGGAAGGGGGCTCCGGCCCGCTGGTAACGCATTTCGCGGGTCACGCAGGGCATCTGCCCTGCCCGCTTTATCTCGTTCCCGGCGGGCTCGGCCGCGAGCGGATCGACGAGCTGGCCTGATCGCTCAGGTGAGCTTGCCCCGGGTGGGGTAATCGTTTTCCATCGTGTAGGTCAGACCGCTGAGCAGGTCATCGAGATCGGGACGCGTAAACGGCGCGTTCTGGACCACTGCGAAATGCAACGTGCCATCGGGTTTGACCAGGAAAAGGCCGGGTTCGCTGAAAGTATCGGGCTCTTCGCTGCCTTCGCGCTTTTCACTGATATACAGCCCCCACTCGCGGGCCTTTTCCTCGCTCAGGGAATGCGCGATCGGCAGATCGTGTGTTTCCCATTTCTCGTGGCTCACCGCGGCGCGTTCTGGGCTGTCCATCGACACGGCGAAGACGTTGACCCCCTTGTCGGTGAATTTGGGCAGCTTACCACCTAGTTCTGTCAGGTATTTCTTGCAGATCGGGCAGTGCTTGCCGCGATAGAAGACCAGCATGGTGTAGGTTTCAGGCGACTGCTTGGAAAGTTCAAAGCGCGCATCGATGGTGAGCGGCAGGTCGAGATCGGGGACGGGTTTGCCGGGAATAAGCTGGGGCATGATTTCTCCTTTTGCCCAGCCAATGGATGGCGCGCCCATCCCGTTCCTCTACTTCTTCTTTCGTCCCTGGTGACGAATGTTCCCCGGCCGGCCGCGCTTGCCTTGTTCGCGGGACTGGCGGGGTGCGCCGGTGCCTTTCTTGGGGCCACGTTTCTGGTGCGATCGCTTCTTCGGCGCAGGACGATTGCCGCGTGTTTCGATGCCTTGTCCATCACTGTCGGGCACTTCGAATTTCAACGCACCGGTCAGCGCATTGGCTTCCGCCAGTTTCAGCTTCAGGCGATCACCCGTGGCGTAGGTCGTTCCGCTTTTCTCGCCGACAAGCTTCTGCGCTTTCTCGTCATAGCTGAAATATTCGCGGCCCAGCGTGCTGACCGG
>CATMNW010000284.1 GCA_950071875.1 uncultured Erythrobacteraceae bacterium
ATTGATTACGAAATTCAGCCAGCAAAATGAGTTTAAATAGCCTCATCACGATCGACAACATGTGGTCTTCTGTCGAGCGTGTCGCCGATATTCTATTGTCAGCAACGGTATTTTACCTTTTGATCGTCGTGATGGTTCGGGTCAGCAGTAAACGTACGACCGGCGAACTCAACAATTTCGACTGGATCATAACTGTCGCGGTCGGAAGCCTAGCAGCCAGTGGTATCTTGCTTAAAGATATCTCCACTTTGGATGCGGCCGCTGCGATCCTTGCGCTCGCCTTTTTGCAATTTATTACAACGTGCTGGGTTCAGAAGAGCGATTTCGCCAGCCGGGTCTTCAAGGCCGAACCCACCTTGCTAACCCATCGAGGGCAATTTCTCGAGGACGCTATGGCTCGCACCAGAATTTCGCGTGAGGAAATCCTCGGCGCATTGCGAGCTAAAGGCTGTCTAAACCTCGATGACGCAAACTGGGTCGTGTTAGAGACCAATGGCCAACTGAGCGTAATTCCTAAATCCGACAGAGCATATGAGGAGGTAGAGACAGTCAGTAACGTGCCCGCGCCCAAGCAGGTTACTTAGTGGTCATTCCTACCGTAAATTCCATCATTGAGCGGTGTGATCGATCGGATAATCTAAACTCCTTCCTGCATTGGGATTGCAATGAAAAGACAGCAGCAAGCGGGTGGTTAATGGCTGGTGGGCTCCTGAGGCATAGCTAGCCCGGTGAAAGCGTCAGCCGATGGGTGGGAAGCGGCCATTCCGTGGCAAGGGAGGCAACCAATCATCGACGGATTTCCTGTGTTGCGGCTGTTTAACGCCTTCTCGGAAACGCAGGGCAGCCTGCAGTCACGATGCCAAAACGGACTGCAGGCAAACTTCCCGGTTCCTTATCCTAGTTGGCAACCCTCTTCGCCGGCGGCATCGCACGGCCGCGATTGCGCAGTGTCAACGCCGCGGCCTGTCCGTTCGCAGCTTCGAATATGAATTCGATTTGCGGATCGTGTTCGGCGATGAAGCGCATTTCGCCCTGATAGAGCAGGCGGGTTGAGACCTGATCGCCCGGCTGGGCTCTCAGCACCCCGTCCTGCTCGTAGACCTCGATCTCGACTGGCCCCAGATCGTAGGTTCCGGCGAAGCCCGCGCGCTCCGCCGGCGAAAGCGGAAGGTTGATCGGCAGTCCGGCATCCTCTCCGCGCGACACACGCAAAACGCTCTGCTCGATCTGCTCGGCGATCGCTCCGGCATAGATTCCGTTGGTCAGAACGACGATGCCGGTCCCGTCCTGGGGGAAATAACCCAGCTGGGTAATGAAGCCCGATGACGCTCCGCCATGGTGGAGATGGGGTTCGCCCAGCGCATCGTCCGAGAACAGCCCCAGCCCGTAGGGAGCGGGCATGCCGGAAGAGAGTGTGCGCGGGGTCGCCATCAGCGCGACGCTCTGCTCGCCCACGACCTCGCCGCTCACCAGCGCCTCCTGCCAGCGGAGCAGGTCGGCCGCGGTCGAGCAGATCGCGCCCGCGGCGTAGGTGGAGGAAGGATGGTGTCGCTCGAACTCGCTGGGTCCCCCTGAGCCCTTTACCGGATGCCTGTAGGCCTTCGAGACCCGGGGATCGCGGGAGGCGGCGCAAACATGCGTCGATTCGAGCGCCAGCGGAGCGAAGAACTCCCGCTCCATGTAATCCTGCCAGCTCGTCCCGCTCGCTCTCTCGATCAGCAGGCCGAGCAGATTGTAGCCATTATTGTTGTAGCGGAATTTCTCGCCAGGCTGGAATTCGGCCGGCCGCGACGCGAGAAATGCGATAATGGCTTCGGGGTCGGTCGGAGCGGTGAGATCCTCGGCGCTCCGTTCGCTCGAAAGGCCGGAGGTGTGCGAAAGCAGATGGCTCAGTGTCACCTCGGGGGCCGCAGCCGTCAGTTCGGGGAAATATTGATGGATCGGCGCATCGAGGCGCAGCCTGCCTCGCTCGACCAGGCGAAGGATCGCGGCGGCGGTAAACTCCTTGGTGATCGAACCGATTTCATAGACGGTGTCCGGACCCGCCGCCGTGCCGCTGGCGAGATCGGAATGGCCATAGCCGCGGATGAAGACGATCCGTCCGCCGCGGCTGACGGCGATCGTCATTCCGATGATGGGGGTGTCGGAGAAGTGGGCGGCGATGGCATCGACATCCTTGCCGAGCTCGCCGGAGGTTTGAGCCGAAACGGGCACGGAAAGGGACGCTGCGACGAATGCCGCCAAACCGAATATGCGCATGGGTAATCCTCGATTGACAACCCTCGGAAGGAGGGCCGCAGCGCGTTAAGCACACATCATGCCAAGCGAGAGAATGCAGGCTCCGCCCCGCGGGATCGAGATAACCCGACCCTTGCCGGTCCCAAGAGTTAGGAAATAGTCCCAACTATGCCATTCGCGACCGGTTTTTGGGAGGCTATTTCCCAGAGCCTCCGCGGCAGGTATCGGGTCGTTACGCGCCCGTCTGTTTCTGGCACCAGCCAAGCTCGGTACAAGCGTCGCCAGATGGGTGGAAAGCTGCCGTTCGGCGCAGTAGCGTCAGACCATGAAGCACAATGAACTTCGGGCCATTGTTCACAACACGGCAGACTCGCTCGCGAGCGGCCTCGGATTCCTGATTGGCTACTACAAGACGGATGTATTCGCCGAAGCAGCCCGGTCAGAGGATGGCTCCATCACCATCGATCTCTTGGAAGGCCGTGTAACTAGGGGCACCGCGTCGAAGTCACTGTCCGAAGCTATAGTCCTTTACAAGGACGCTCTTGCAAGGCTGGTTACACAAGCGGGCGGATCGCCATCGGATCTGCGCGAAGCGACGGTCCGTTACTGGTCTGATGCAATCGAGCGAAGGTTTTCCATCACCGTCGAGGATGCCAACGGGCGTCGCACTTCAACAGAGTTTGCCGGGGTTCCGGGTAGACGCCCTAAAGTTATCGACGCTCAGGGCAGGCTTCGACCTATGCCAAGCATCCGGTGATGCCGAGCGTCTGCTAGCGGGTCGCTTGCCGCCGGGCGGCTCCTGGCACATCGAGCACTCGACAAAAGCGTCGTCAGGTGGGGTGGGAAGCGGTCATTCCCGCTCGGCAGTTTCAACTGCGCTCGCAAAGTCGATTAGTGCGCACCTCTCCTTTCCCTCACAGGGTCCGAAAAGATGCAGATACTGAGGCGATTGCTCCCCCAACTGCATCAGCACTTCGCCCTGCAAACCATCGGTCTTAATTTCCGCATTTACGCCGGAAGCTAATGCAAGCTCCTCGCCAGTACCGATCGCAAATTCAGGGAAGTCACCGAGATAGATACCAAAGCGCGCATCGTGCCAGTCAACTTGATAGAGGTCGAAGTCGGCAGGTTGCTGGTGACCGACAATCTCAGCTTGGGCAGGTAAGCAGAAGGCATCTAGGCACGATTGAGGCTCTTCTGCGCTACATCCGGACAGCAGCAAGAGGCTCAGAACAACGGCACGCATTCGGTCATTTTGCAGAGTTGACGTGCGTCCGCAATCGGGTCGTTAGGTGACGGTCCGCTCCTGGCACATCGCTAGCTTGGTAAATCGGTCACGAACTGGGCGGAATGCGAACATCTCTTCTCGCCGCCCCTTATGGGTCATCACGGTCCCTGCGCAACCTAATCACTAAGCCCCGAATGACGTCAACTGCCATCACTGCGAATGCAACAGGCAGAACCCACGACGGAAACTCCAAGTCTGGAAACAAGTCGAATGCGACGACAACGACCGCCACAATGGCAGCCGCCCAAAGCAGAATAGAATTTCTCGCATCGTTGCTCATGCAGTTGTTGTTCTCACATGTTGAAAACGTCCGGAATCGGGTCGTTACCCGACCATCTGTACCTGACACCAGCCTAGCTCGGT
>CATMNW010000285.1 GCA_950071875.1 uncultured Erythrobacteraceae bacterium
CTGATGCAACGCTTGCCCGAAAGCCACTTCGACATCAGCAAGGTGGTCGAAGCGCGCGATTTCGAGCACCTTGCCGAAATCCGCGAAGGCAGCCGCGACGATGCGATCGAGGGCCTGATGCTCAAGCGCAAGGACAGTCCCTATATCGCCGGCCGCCGCGTCGGGTACTGGTACAAGTGGAAGCGCGACCCCCTGCTGGTCGACTGCGTGCTGATGTATGCCCAGCGCGGCAGCGGCAAACGCTCCAGCTTCTTTTCCGACTACACGTTCGGCTGCTGGGACGGAGATCCGGACAAGGGCGCCGACCTTCTCCCCGTGGGCAAGGCCTATTCGGGCTTCACCGACGAAGAACTGAAGAAGATCGATCGCCACGTACGGCAGAACACGATCAACCGCTTCGGCCCCGTCCGCGAGACCGAAAAAAAACTGGTGTTCGAAGTGGCTTTCGACAGCGTGCACGAAAGCAAGCGTCACAAATCCGGCCTCGCCATGCGCTTCCCGCGCATCCACCGCATCCGGTGGGAAAAACCGCCACACGAGGCGGACCGGATCGAAGCTCTCAAGGCGCTTATCCGCGACTAGGCGAACGGCTCTCCGGCTAGCGGTCGATCTCCAGCACTTTCTCGCGGGAAGTTGCGCCGCGCACTATCCGACAGCGTGACGTCGAAATTCCCAAGGCGCGTGCCACGAGGTTCTCGACTGCCGAATTCGCAGCGCCATCGGCAGGCCTGGCGCGAACCCTCACCAGAACCCTCTCGCCCGCGACAGCAATCCCCTCGGTCCGCGCGCCTGGTGTCACACGCACTCGAAGGCGATCGTCAGCGATGAATGGCTGGAGCGTTGCTTTGTCGGGAAGATCAGCCCTGGGTCGTGGCATCGATGGCGGCGGAGTGGGCCTTTGCGTTTTCCGCATAGTGGGCGACGCCCATCCGCATCCCTGCGATTGCCATATCGTCGAGGTCGCGCATCTTGCGTGCGGGGCGCCCACCCCAAAGCTCGCGTTCGCCCATGACCTTACCTTCGGTCAGCATGGCGCCCGCTGCCAGCATCGCGTCCGAGGCAATTACGGCCTTGTTCATCGCAATCGCGCCCAACCCGACGAAACCGCGGTTCTCGATACGGCATCCGTGGATCATCGCCATATGTCCGACCAGCACATCGTCGCCGATTATGCAGGGCGACCCGTCGGGATCCCCGGGCCGTTCGGGATCGCAATGGACCACACTGCCATCCTGGATATTGGACCGTTCGCCGATGACAATGCGGCTGACATCGGCGCGCAGCACACAATTGTACCAGACAGAGCTTTCCGCCCCGATCTCGACATTTCCGATAATGGTACAGCCGGGTGCGATGAAAGCACTTTCGTGGATCTTCGGCGTGTGGCCGTGGATCGGTATGATGGTCACTCCCGGTCGCGATTGGGTGGGGCGGCTTGCAGTCACTTGGTGCTCTCCCATTGCTCTTTCGTGAGCGAATACTGGATCGTCGGATTGTCTTCTTCCGGATAGGCCGGATCGCAGAAATCGAGGTCCTTGCGCCGGACCATGCCGAGCTTTTCCATCAGTTTCCAGCTTCCGACATTGGTTTCGCTGGTCAGCGCGACCACATGCGGCGCGTCGACGCGGGTAAAGGCCCAGTCCAGCACGGCGCGCATGGCTTCCTCGGCAAGGCCACGCCGCCAGCGATCCTCGCGAACCAGCCAGCCGACCTCGTGATCGCCGACATTTGCTGCAAGTGGATTGTCGACCCGCTTGATCCCGCAATGGCCGACCATCTCGCCGGTGGCCTTTTCGATCATGAAAAGAAAGCTGAAGCCCTCTTTCGCATACAGGGCCATCGCCCTGGCATGCTTGGCCTCGATCTCGTGGATTTCCTTGACCCCGCCCAGGTGAGCCATGACCGTTGGCGTATTGAGCACACGGTCCTGCTCGGCCGCATCGTTTTCCTCGATTGTGCGCAGGATCAGCCGGTCGGTTTCGGCGATGATGTCAGCCACGGTGCGCTTCCCAGCTATCGCGGTCGATCGAGTAGACGATGATTACCGGCTCTTCCTCGTCGAAGTCGGCATTGTCGAAATCGAGATCCTCGCGTCGACGCATGCCAAGGCGCTTCATCAGCCCCCAGCTGCTCTCGTTCCGCTGGACCGTCAATGCGATCACCTCGTCCGCACCGAATTGCTCGAAGGCGAGGTCGAGCGAGGCCTCGGCCGCCTCTCTCGCATAACCCTGGCCCCAGGCATCCTCGCGAAGGCGCCAGCCCGCTTCCATCATGCCGATCGGCCCGCCCGCCTGGTTGGAGCGCTTCAGTCCGCAGAAACCGAGGATCGCGCCGTCCGCCTTGCGCTCTACGCACCAGAAGGTGTGCCCGTGCTCGCGCTTGTAGGAGAGCAGCCGGTCCTGCGCGCCTTTGCGTTTGGCAGCATCCGCCACCCCGCCGAGCCAGCGCATGACATTTTCGGTATTGGTGCCTTCCCAGAAAAGCGGCCAGTCTTCATCGCGCCAGTCGCGCAGGATCAGGCGCTGCGTCTCGTGGCGGAAATCAGCCATTGAGGAGCTGCGCAGCGCGCGGCGCGTGATATGTCAGTACGCCCGAACATCCTGCGCGCTTGAAAGCCACCAGCTTCTCCATCAGCAGGGCATCGCGGTCGCCGACACCTGCCGCCGCGCCCACTTCGATCAGCGCGTATTCGCCGCTGACCTGGTAAGCGAATACCGGCACGCCAAATTCCTGTTTCGCGCGCCAGATGATGTCGAGATAGGCAAGGCCCGGCTTGACCATTACGCTGTCGGCCCCTTCCGCAATATCGAAGGCGATTTCGCGAAGCGCCTCGTCGCCATTGGCCGGATCCATCTGGTAGCTTTTCTTGTCGCCTTTCAGCAGTCCGCCGGACCCCACGGCGTCACGAAACGGCCCGTAGAAAGCTGAAGCGTATTTGGCTGCATAGGCCATGATCTGGACATTGGGATGATTGTTCATCTCCAGCGCCATGCGGATCGCCTTCACGCGGCCGTCCATCATGTCCGACGGGGCGATGATGTCCGCGCCTGCCTCGGCCTGGTTTATGGCCTGGTCGACCAGAACGGCCACCGTATCGTCATTGACCACGTAGCCCGCGCTGTCGAGCAACCCGTCCTGCCCGTGGCTGGTATAAGGATCCAGCGCGACATCGGTCAGGATGCCGATATCATTGCCGCAGGCATCGCGTACCGCCTTGATCGCGCGGCACATCAGATTGTCGGGATTGAGCGCTTCTGCCCCGTCGTCGCTGCGCTTTTCGGCCTGGGTGTTGGGGAACAGCGCAATGCATGGAATGCCGAGCTCGACGGCTTCCTTCGCGCGCTTGGCAATCGCATCGACCGACCAGCGCGATACGCCGGGCAGGCTCGTCACCGGCTCCTCGATGCCCTGCCCGTCAGTGACGAACAGCGGCCAGATGAGGTCCGCCGGGGTGAGCACCGTTTCCCGGTGCATGGCGCGGCTCCAGCCGGCAGCACGGGTGCGGCGCAGGCGGGTAGCGGGGTAGCTTGCGTTGGTCATTGCGCTGCTCTGCCGCAAGCGGCGCCGCGGTGCAATCTCAGCCCTTCTTCGACGGTGCGAGCTTGTCGATCTCGCGCACCGGTTCCTCGGCTGCGGTTTCCATCGCGGTCTGTTCCAGATCGGCCAGCGCCGCTCCCGGTTCGACCGTTTTCATTTTTGCCAGAGTATCCTTGAACCGCTGCAGTTCCGCGCCGGACAGTTGCGCGCGGGTGACATACTGGACCGAAGCCGGGTCGATCGCGCGGCCGTTGCGATACATCTCGTAATGCAGGTGCGGGCCGGTCGAACGGCCGGTCGAACCGACGTAGCCGATAACCTGCCCGCGCCGCACGGCCTGCCCGCGGTTC
>CATMNW010000286.1 GCA_950071875.1 uncultured Erythrobacteraceae bacterium
CCACAGCGCGACGCGCGCTACGGCTCGCCGGTCCAGCGCGGGACGGACGCGCTTGGCGAAATCGCCCTGTCGCATGTCAAGCGGCGGCTGATCCAGCGCGGCGACGACATCGATGCGGAAATGCTGGACGGCATCGGCACCATCGGCCTCACCGCCGGGGCCAGCGCGCCCGAGGTGCTGGTGCGCGAGGTGATCGACCATCTCTCCCGCTTCCGCGCGGTGGAGGAACGGGTCATCACCACGACCGAGGAAAACATGGTCTTCAAGCTGCCGCGCCAGCTGACCGACTAACGTGGCCGTCTATACCCATCTCGGGGCGGAAGAGCTGGCAAGGCTGGTCGCCAACTACGACGTCGGCGAACTTGTTTCGGCCAAGGGCATTGCCGAAGGCGTGTCCAATTCGAACTGGCTTCTGGAGACGAACCAGGCCCGTTTCATTCTCACGATGTACGAACGCCGGATCGACACCGACGATCTCCCCTTCTTCCTTGGCTTGCTCGACCATCTGTCGGCAGCCGGCTGCCCGGTACCTGCGACGATCCACGACCGTGAAGGTGCGGCGTGGCGAATGGTCGATGACAAGGCGGTGGCGTTGATCGAATTCCTGCCAGGGGTATCGCCCACCCAACCCGACCGCGCACAGGCTTATGCTGTCGGGCGGGCACTGGCGGAAATGCATCTGGCGGCCCGGGATTTTTCGGGCGCGCGCAAGAACGATCTTGCTCCGGAAGATACCCTCGCGATCCTTCAAACATGCGGGTCCGATGCTCTTGGCCGCATCGATCCTGCATTACCCGCTATCCTCGATGATGGGGCAAGGATCGCAAGCAATTGGCCGCAAGGCCTACCGACCGGGATCATCCATTCGGACCTGTTCCCCGACAACGTCCTGATGCTCGATAGCGAAGTGACCGGGCTGATCGATTTCTATTTCGCTTGCACCGGCGCCATGGCCTACGACCTTGCTGTCACGCACGCCGCTTGGAGTTTTGGCGAAGATGGCTCCAGAAACGATACGACACTCGGCTCTGCTCTAATTCTCGGGTACGAATCGCTTCGACCGCTTAGCAGCGAAGAATTCGAAGCGTTGCCCTTGCTGGCGCAGGGCGCGTGCCTTCGCTTTATCGCAAGCCGGGCGCAGGACTGGCTCGATACGCCTGCCGATGCTCTGGTACAGCGGAAGGATCCGATGGATTTCATGCGGCGACTGGAATTTTACCGGGATCGCGGCCAAAGCGCGTTTGCATGAAAAAGGTCGAACTTTTCACGGATGGAGCCTGCAAGGGCAACCCCGGCCCCGGTGGATGGGGAGCCCTTCTGCGCATGGGGCGTCACGAAAAGGAACTGTCCGGCGCCGAGCCGGACACTACGAACAATCGCATGGAAATGACCGCTGCGATCCGCGGCCTGTCTGCACTAATCGAACCTTGCGAAGTCGAGCTTTATACCGACAGCAAATACCTGATCGACGGGATCACCAAGTGGGTCCACGGCTGGAAAAAGCGCGGCTGGGTAAATGCCAGCAAGAAGCCGGTCCGCAACGCCGAATTATGGCATGAATTAATCGAATTGACCGAACGGCATTCGGTCGACTGGCACTGGGTCAAGGGCCACTCGGGCCATCCGGAAAACGAACGGGTAGACCGCCTTGCCAGCGATGCCGCCGACCGGATAGCCCGAAACGGCTAATCAGCTTTCGTCGACGGTTTCGGCGCCCGGGCCGTTCTTCTTAATCGATTCGATGGCGTTTTTTGCACTCGCCTTCGAGCTGTAGCCTTCGGTCCAGAAGATCGGCTCGGAATTGTACATGAAATATGCCACGAACTCGCCGCCCTTGTTCTTCTTGATCTTGAAATGGTGCGCCATCAATCGTCTCTCCAGTCAGGTTAAGGGAACGGCCCTACCCTAACAAATGATGCACACATGGCTAGGCAAAGCGTGCGGGAGAATACAACTCTGCATCAAGGTTTTCTGTCAGACCGTCTTTGCCTTCGCCGAGCAACAGCTGCCGCGCCAGGCGTGCTGCGGCTGGGGAGGTTTGAATGCCGAATCCCCCTTGCCCTGCAAACCAGGCGAAACCGGCCACGTCGGGATCATCGCCGTAGACCGGCCGCCGGTCGGACGCGAAACTGCGCAGACCGGCCCATTTGTGCTCTACCGCTTCCACCTGCCAATCGACCACTTCCTCCAGGCGCGCAATCGCTTCGGCGACTGCCAGCTCTTCAGGCGCTGCATCGCATGGTACGCTCGGCACCTCGTCGTGCGGGCTGAGCCATAGTCGCCCCGATTCGGGCTTGAAGTAAAACCCGCCGCGGATGTCCAAGACCAGCGGCAAGTTCTCGGAAACCGTTGGATCGACGCGAACCTGAACCACGGTCCGGCGGAAGGGTGTGATACCGACCGGTCTGGCCCCGACCAACGCGGCTAACTCGTCCGCCCAGGCACCGGCGGCGTTGACTATCTTTCCGGCGCGGAACGTCTCCCCCTGCGCGGTGGAAATTTCCCAATGTCCGGCGGGCCGTGAAAGACCCACGACCTTCGCGCGACATTGCAGCCGGGCCCCGTGCTGTTTCGACCCTGAAAGGAAATGCGCGTGGAGGCCGGCTACATCGATATCCGCGCATTTCGGTTCCCAGATCGCGTCCGACCATGTCTGCCGGATGCCGGGTACCCGTTTCTGCATCTCGGCACCCCCGATATGCTCGATAGTGGCGCCGGTGGGGACAAACCGCTGCATGAAAGCGGTAAGCAGTTCCTCATCGCCTTCGCGCCCGATGTAAAGCGCGCCCCGCTGGCGAAGAAATCCGCCTTCACGAAGGTATTCTCCGGACGCCAATGTCAGAGGTACGATTTCCGGACCGCCATAGCATTCTTCCCAGAAAGCCGCAGATCGCCCGGTGGCGTGATAGCCGGGCCGATCTTCGGCTTCCAGCATCAATACGCTGGCGCCGCCCTCGCTGAGTTCGGCGGCAAGACTGGAACCGGCAATCCCGGCACCGATTATGGCGAAATCATAGCTTGTCATGTCGGATCTGCCGGCACTGCTCGATCCAGGAATTCCTCGATGCCGGCAAGGGCCCGATCACGAACCGGATCAATCTCCCGCAAGATCTCGTGACGCGCCTCGTTCCCGAAGGAAAGAAGTTCGCCTTGTGGCAGGCGCTCCGCGGTGCGAACCGCCGCCTGATGGCTGACCAGCTTGTCGGCAGAAGTACTGAGGACCAGTACCGGAACGTCCACATCCTCCATCGCGCCACGGTCTTCGAGCCGACGCGCAGACGCGTAAGCGCGTTCGACCCAACCCCAACTGCCTGGCCCCATGACGAGCTCCGGCCGTTTCTCGCGCCACCACAGCTCGTCGGCATAACGGTCTGGATCATGGGTCAGAAGATCGCTGCGATTGGCTGGCATTTCGCCAGGCTTCTCGCTCCACTTCCAAGCCGGACGGGTGGGTTTGCCCAGTTTCGACATCAGTTTCGCAACGCCGTGAAGGACCACGAGAGGCAATGGAGGCCCCGACATGCCGATCATCGGGGCGCTTAGTACGGCGGCATCGGGCTTGACCACACTATCCACGATTGCTCGCATGACCAGATGCCCGCCCATCGAATGACCGGCAAGCACATGGGGCCCGGGCGTCGATTGCGTCCATTCCGCCCATAACTGCCCAAGGTCCGCCACCCAGTCGGAAAAATCGGCGACATGGCCGGTCACGGCATCGGTGCCGAGCCTGCCCGATCCGGCCTGCCCGCGCCAGTCGGCCGCCGTCACCTTCCAGCCTGCGCGATGCCATTGATCGAGAGTCTCGAGATATTTTTCGTAGAAGTCGCCACGTCCGGGCAGGAACAGGATCGACCCGCGCTTTGCGCTACCTGCACCCGGCCAG
>CATMNW010000287.1 GCA_950071875.1 uncultured Erythrobacteraceae bacterium
GAAGGCAAGCGGGTCATCAACCTCGACAAGCTGACCTATGCGGGCAACCCGGAAAGCCTGAGGACAAGGATGGTTTCCATGATGATCAGCCTTCGAAGGTAAACGGAGAATCGAATTCTGCGAACAGCGGGGCTTCCAAATCTCTTTCCGAAAGCGTCGGCTCGCCCTCGATCGCGGGCCATTCGATTCCCAGCGCCGGATCGTTCCAGCGGATCGCGCGCTCATGCTCTTTCGAATAGGGGTTGCTGACCTTGTACAGCACCTCGGTATCGGGCTCCAAAGTCATGAAGCAATGCGCGAAGCCAACCGGCACGAGCAGCTGGTTCCACTTCTGCGCCGACAACGTCACTCCGACATGCTGACCATAGGTCGGAGAGCCTTTGCGAATGTCGAGTGCCACATCGTAAATCGCGCCGCGCAGTACCCGGATCAGCTTGTCCTGCGCCACGGGCGGCACCTGGAAGTGCAGGCCACGCACCGTGCCGACGGTTTCCGACAGAGACTGGTTGTCCTGCATCCAGTCGATCCGGATCTGCTCGGCCTCGAAAGCGGACCGCTTGTAAACCTCTGAAAAGAATCCGCGATGATCGCCGTATTTCGGCGGCGTCAGCTCGATCACATCGGGAATCGCCTGGCGAAGGAACTGGGTCACGCCGACATGTCCACCAGCTTGCGCAGATATGCGCCGTAACTTGTCTTGCCCATCATCGCTGAGCGTTGCAGCAGGGCATCGGCATCCAGCCAGCCTTGGCGGAATGCAACCTCTTCAAGGCACGCGATCTTGATTCCGGTGCGATGCTCGATCGTTCGCACGAAGCTCGATGCTTCGTGCAGGCTCTCGTGCGTACCGGTATCGAGCCAGGCATAGCCGCGGCCGAGACGCGTGATATGAAGATCGCCGCGCTCCATGTAAGTGCGGTTGACGTCGGTGATTTCCAGTTCGCCGCGTGCGCTCGGCCGAATGCTGCGGGCGATATCGACGACATCGCTGTCGTAGAAATAGAGCCCGGTCACGGCCCAGTTCGATTTCGGATTGGCCGGCTTTTCCTCGATGCTGGTCGCCCTGCCAGTTTCCGGGTCGAAATCGGCGACCCCGTATCGTTCCGGATCATCGACGTGATAGGCAAACACGTTCGCTCCGCCCGCGGCGGCTTCCGCGGCGGCGTTGCGGCATTTTTCGCCCATCTTTTCGCCGTGGTAGATATTGTCGCCCAGAATCAGGGCGCTCGGGCCGCCGGAAATGAAATCCGCACCGATAATGAAGGCTTCGGCCAGCCCGTTGGGCTCAGGCTGGACGGCGTAGCTCAAGGCCATTCCGTAAGCCGACCCATCGCCGAGCAATTCCTTGAACATCGGCAGGTCGCGAGGGGTCGAAATGATCAGCACCTCTCGGATGCCCGCCAGCATCAGGACGCTGAGCGGGTAATAGATCATCGGCTTGTCGAAGACGGGCAGGAGCTGCTTCGACAGCGCCAGCGTGGCCGGATAAAGTCGGGTGCCGCTGCCACCGGCGAGAATGATGCCCTTCACTGGTCGGTGCCCCTAAATCATCGGAATTCCACGGACGCATAGTTGGGCCATCCCTGGTTGTCACCCCACTGCGCCGGACCCTTGCGCGCGAGCCCGTAAAGACGCGCTGCAGCCATGGCCGTCCCCTCATTCAGGGCCGTAGCGTTACCGATAAATTTACCGGCTTCGTACACAAGCTTGCCCGAACACACCCGCTGGCCGGCTGCTAGGGAAGGCGCGCATGACGAACGACAATCCGACCGTGGCGGTAGTGGGCCTGGGCTATATCGGCCTGCCGACCGCAGCGATCATCGCCCGAAGCGGCTGTCAGGTGATTGGCGTCGATACCTCGCCGAATGTGGTCGACACAATCAATCGCGGCGACATCCATATCGAGGAAGTCGATCTGGATGGCCTGGTGCAAGCGGTCGTCGCGCGTGGCACGCTACGCGCCAGCAACGAAATGCCAGAAGCCGACGTTTACGTGATCGCCGTACCGACGCCCTTCGTGAAGGAATCGGGACACGAGCCCGATACCGGCTACGTCATGTCGGCGGTCGACGCGATTGCGCCGGTCTTGCGAGCGGGCGCGCTGGTGATCTGCGAATCGACCTGCCCTGTCGGCACGACCAACGCGATCCGCGACCGCCTTTCGCTGCTGCGGCCCGATCTCGCCATGCCCGGCCTCGCCAGTGGCACGCCCGATATCGCCGTCGCCTACTGCCCGGAGCGGGTGTTGCCGGGCCGCATTCTGGAAGAGCTTGTCCATAACGACCGTTCGGTCGGCGGGGTTACTCCACGCTGTGCGCGCAAGGCGCTGGCTTTTTACAAACGCTTCGTGCGCGGCGAATGCGTGACCACCGATGCGCGCAGTGCGGAGATGACCAAGCTGGTCGAAAACGCCTTCCGCGACGTCAATATCGCCTTCGCCAACGAGCTCTCGATGATCGCAGACAAGCAGGGGCTGGACGTGTGGGAGGTGATCCGCCTCGCCAACCGGCACCCGCGCGTCAACATCCTCCAGCCCGGCCCCGGCGTGGGCGGGCACTGCATCGCGGTCGACCCGTGGTTCATCGTCCACGGTGCGCCAGAGGAAGCGAAGATCATCCGCCAGGCGCGCGATACCAACGACGCCAAGATGCACCACGTGCTGGCGCAGGCAAGCGAGCTCATTGCTGCAAATCCGGGCCTGCCGGTCGCGTGCATGGGCCTCGCCTTCAAGGCCAATATCGACGATTTCCGCGAAAGCCCGGCGCGCTTTGTCGCTGCGAGGCTCGCCCGCCAGTTCGGCGAGCGCATCCGGATCGTAGAGCCCTATGCGAAGGAACTGCCGGTCGAATTCGGCGAGACCGGCGCGCAGCTGGTCGATATCGACACCGCGCTGGAGACCTGCGGCATCCTGATCGTACTCGTCGACCACGACCTGTTCCGCTCGATCCCCGAGGAGGAACGCGCCGACGCCATCGTGTATGATACGCGCGGCATCTGGGGCAACCAGCAGGGCCGCAGTGGCCCCGCTGCCTTGCGCCTCGCCAGTTAAGCGTCAGCCCAGCGCAATATCGGGCGCGTCTTCCTGCTTCATGCCCACCACGTGATAGCCCGCGTCGACATGGTGCGTTTCGCCGGTCACGCCCGCAGACAGGTCGGACAGGAAATACAGGCCAGATCCGCCGACATCCTCGATCGTGACGTTGCGGCGCAGCGGTGAATTCAGCTCGTTCCATTTGAGAATGTAGCGGAAATCGCCGATCCCGCTCGCGGCAAGCGTCTTGATCGGCCCCGCGCTGATCGCGTTGACGCGGATGTTGTCGGGGCCGAGGTCGTTGGCGAGATACTGCACGCTGGTTTCCAGCGCCGCCTTGGCGACCCCCATCACGTTGTAGTGCGGGATGACCTTTTCCGCGCCGTAATAGGTCAGCGTCAGGATGGAGCCGCCGCCTTTGCCGTCTTCGGTAACGGGCGGCATCATCGCCGCTGCACGCTTGGCCACCGCAACGAGGCTGTAAGCGGAGATGTTCATCGTCATCAGGAAATTATCGAGGCTGGTGTCGACATATTTCCCGCGCAGCTCGCTCTTGTCGGAAAAGCCGATCGCGTGGACGACGAAATCGATCGTCTCCCAGCGCTGCCTCAGCGTGTCGAAGGCGCGGTCGAGCGCCTCCATGTTCGCCACGTCGCATTCGAAGACGAAATCGCTGCCGAGCTGGGCGGCGAGGGGTTCGACCCGCTTCTTGAGCGCTTCGCCCTGATAGGAGAAGGCCATTTCCGCGCCTTGGTCGGCCAGTTCCTTGGCGATGCCCCAGGCCAGCGACTTGTCGTTGGCCAGCCCCATGATGAGGCCGCGCTTTCCTGCCATCAAGCCTGTCATAT
>CATMNW010000288.1 GCA_950071875.1 uncultured Erythrobacteraceae bacterium
GCCTTCATGATGTTGGGCAGCGAAGCATAGCGCGGCTCGTTCAGACGCAGGTCAGTAGTCACGATTGCTGGCAGAGACAGAGCAACAGTACGCAGACCGCCATCGATTTCATGAGTTACGTTAACCTTGTCACCATCAACTGCAACTTCAGAGGCGAAGGTGCCCTGGCCCATGCCAGTCAGAGCAGCCAGCATCTGGCCAGTCTGGTTGTTGTCGGAATCGATGGACTGCTTGCCAAGAATAACCAGCTTGGGCTCTTCTTTTTCAACAACAGCCTTCAGCAGCTTGGCCGCTTCGAGCCGGCCGTGGCCGGCAATGATCTCGAGATCGCCAGAGACGAGGACCGGGTTGGTAAACCCGAATCGTTCGATCGATGCCGCGATCTGCTTGATCTGTTTTTTGGAATGGGTGCGCGCATTGCGTGCGTAGGGTCGAAGGTCTGCGATATCGCGTTCGACCACGTTCAACATCGTGTTCTTCATGCTCAATGTCCCGTCAGCTATCCAGCGATGGAGACTGCGCCATAGCAATCAAATCTCGAAATGTCGAGAACACAGGGGGAACATATCCACAAGAGCGCGGTGCGATGCGCGACGCAACCGGCTTCGCAGCTGCGGCTTGAGCTCTTCGCTGATCACCGTCGCTGGTTCGCTAATCGTGCGGGACGAATTCCCTGTTAGCTGTTTAGGGAATTTCGCGCGGGAAGCGGCAGAATTCTACGCCTTTTGCGAGACCGCACTCGACCGCGGCAACCCCAGAAGGGCGCCTTTCCCTGTAAATTCCCTGCAAAGCAGGGAGTTCATGGCAGAGACGCGTTCGCTCGGGACTATGTGGCGCACCAGACATCCTGCAGGCAAATGGCAAGGCGATCAGCCAGAATATGTCTGTCGGATGGGCGAGATCTGGATCCCAAGGAATGCGACAGCCCGTGCAGGCAGCGCTTTCCCCTTGCCTGCTAATTCGTTAGGCCTGCGGCGTGATACCGTCTCCCGTTCGTTTTCTGGCATTTTCCGCCCCCCTGTTCATGGCAGCATGCTCCGATGTCGAGGGCGAGCCAGAACGTGACCCGATCCCGGTCGTGGCGCAGGACATCCGGGTTCTGCCCGAGCAACTGGATGTCGAAGCGATCGGGTCCGCGCGCGCTGCAACCTCCGCGGAAATCTTTCCGGAGACAGCCGGCCGTGTCGTCAGCGTGATGTTTACGGCCGGCGATTTCGTTCGTCGCGGCCAACCGCTGGTGCGTCTCGATGCGCGACAGGAACAACTCGCAGTCGAAGCTGCACAAGTACAGGTCCGCGAAGCCGATCAATTGCTGGGCCGTTATCGTCGCATCGAAGATACCGGCGCAATTTCCGAAAGCCAGATCGAAGCCGGTGAAACGGCCTTGGCTTCGGCTCGGGTGGCGCTGCAGCAGGCGCAGACAGCGCTCGCAGATCGAACTATCCGCGCTCCGTTTTCCGGTAATGTCGGCCTGACCGAGATCGACACCGGCGACCGCGTGAATGATTCGACCCCGATTACGCAGATCGACCAGCGCGGAACGCTTTACGTCGATTTTCCGGCGCCCGAAGCGGTATTCAACGCTCTGCGTCCCGGCCAGATTGTACAGGTTACGCCGTTCTCGGACCCATCGCGCACGATCGATGCGCGAGTGGTGACGACCGACAGCCGCATATCGCAAGACAGCCGTGATTTCATCGTACGCACAGCCATTCCCAACGAGGCCGACCGTCTGCGGCCTGGCATGAGCTTCCGCGTCGTCTTCACTCGTGCTGGCGATACACGCCCGGTCGTCCCCGAAGAAGCAATCGTGTGGGGCGGGGAAGGCTCGCACCTGTTCGTGGTGCGCGACGGCAAGGCAGTACGCGTGCCAGTTACGATCACTGCGCGCCGCGAAGGTGCCGTTTTCGTCGATGGCGGCCTGCGCCGGACCGACCGTGTCATCGTGGAAGGTGTGCAGAAAGTCCGCGACGGGCAGGACATCCGGCTTGTGAGCGGCCGCGCAACCGGCGGGCAGGATGTGCAGGTCCGCCAGTCCGATACGGATGCCCGCACGTCGAGGCCCACTGCCGCGGCCGCCGATGGAGAATAAGAACGACCTTCCGCTTCTGGCGGTCAAACGACCGCTGCTGCTCGGCGTGCTCAATCTTTTGATCGTGATCGCCGGCGTTGCTGCCCTGATGGGGGTCGAGGTTCGCGAACTGCCCAATGTCGACCGGCCGGTCGTGTCGGTCACCGCGAACTTGCCGGGCGCAGCACCGGAAACGATGGATGCCGAAGTAACGAGTTTGCTGGAGGATGCTGTCGCACGCGTGTCCGGCGTGCGGCAAATCCGCGCTTCCAGCGAAGAGAACAACTCGCGCATCCGGGTGGAATTCAATCCCGGCATCGATCTCGACACCGCAGCTTCCGATGTTCGGGAGGCGGTTGCCCGGACCACGCGAGAGCTTCCCGATCGCGTGGAACAGGTCAACGTGGTCAAGGCCGACCAGGATGCGCAGCCGATCATGACGCTTGCGGTTCAGTCCAGCGCTTACGATCAGGCGGAACTCACCCGGCTGGTCGACAATGATATCGTGCCGGAATTGCTTGCCGCTGAAGGTGTGGCCAGTATCGAGCAATTCGGCACGCGCGCCCGACAGATGCGGGTATCGGTCGATCCTGCACGGCTCAATCGCTTCGGGCTGACGCTGACCGATGTCGCCAATGCCCTGCGCAGCGCGCCTTATGATGTCCCGGTCGGCTCCTTCCGCTCGGATGCGCAGGAATTGGTGGTGCGCGCGGAAGCCAGTGCGGTCGATCCGGAGCGGGTCGAGAACGTAGTCATTTCCGGAACGACCCGTGTGGGTGACGTTGCGCAAGCTGATTTCGCGCCAGCCAATGCCACGAACTTTGTCCGCCTTGACGGAGAACCGATCATCGGGCTCGGCGTGGTACGACAGGCAAGCTCCAATACAATCGAAATTTCCAGTTCGATCCGCGAAAATGTGGACCGGTTGAACGAGCGGTTCGACGACATCACCATCGAAGTGATTTCGGACGATGCGCAATTTATCCGGATTTCCGTTCGCGAAGTACTGATTACACTGCTGTTCGCAATCGTTGTCGTCGTAGCCACCATGCTGCTGTTCTTCCGCGCATGGCGCCCCACGATCGTGCCCAGCGCAACCATACCAGTTGCACTGGTAGGCGTGATCGCCGGCATTTGGCTGATGGGATTTTCGATCAACCTGCTGACCCTGCTCGCGCTGGTCCTGGCGACCGGCCTGATCGTCGACGATTCGATCGTGGTTCTGGAGAATGCGCAAAGGCTCCAGAACAAGGGACTGGGCCGCCGCGCAGCCGCGGTGCTCGGTACGAGACAAGTGTTCTTTGCGGTGATCGCGACGACAGCGGTGCTGGTATCGGTCTTCGTACCGATCAGTTTCCTGCCATCGGAAGCGGGGCGTCTGTTCCGCGAATTCGGCTTCGTGCTTGCTCTGGCAGTTATCATTTCAAGCTTTGTCGCGCTGTCTCTTGTGCCCGCGATGGCTGCACGCTTCGACCTCACCAGCCACAAGGATTCTTCCGGGCGGTTGACCCGTTGGGGCCATGCGCTGACCGAGCGATACGGTCGGCTTTTACGTTACTGCCTCGACCACCCGCGCTGGATTACCCTTGGCTCGCTTGCTGTCGCGATACTTGCCGGGCTGCTCTATACCCAGCTCGACAATGAACTGGTGCCTGACGAAGCCCGGGGAGTTATAACGGTCCATGCGACGGGGCCGGACGGGGTCGGGATCGATTTCATGGATGGCGAACTCGATGAAGTCGAGCGGGTGCTCCAGCCGTATCTCGATAGCGGCGAGATCGAGAGCACCTTTTCCATCGT
>CATMNW010000289.1 GCA_950071875.1 uncultured Erythrobacteraceae bacterium
TCCGCCTCGCGAACACCGCTGACCCGCAGTGGCAGCGCAATATTGTCGAAGGCGGAAAGGTGGTCGACCAGCCGGAAATCCTGGAAAACCACACCCATGCGTCGACGGTAAGCCGGCAGGCGCTCCCGCGGTAGAGTGATGACATCGGTCCCAAACATGCGGATCGCCCCGCGCGAGGGCCGCTGCGCGAGATATAGTAGCTTGAGAAGCGAGGTCTTGCCTGCGCCGCTGGCCCCGGTGAGAAAATAGAAGCGCCCTGGAAACAACGTGAACGAAACGTTCGACAAAATCTCGCGATCCGTGCCGTATCGCAGCCCGACGTTGTCGAACTGTACGATCTCCTCCTCGACCCCGCTCATGGGCCGACCTGCAGGTTCAAGGGTAATGAAGGGCCCATCATCGTCTGATACAGCCTATAACCGCGCTTGCATGTGGAAAAAAGCCGCTGTCGAGGTTTGCAAACAGGGCTGTCGCTTGTCGTGATTCGCTGCGCGCCCTAAGACCCTGGGTCACCATGATCATTGCCTGCCCCGCCTGTTCCACGCGCTATGTCGTGCCCGATAGCGCAATCGGGATCGAAGGGCGCACCGTGCGCTGTGCAAAATGCAAGCACAGCTGGTTCCAGGATGGTCCCGATGCGGACAGGCTGGCGGCCGTGGCCGCAGTACCGATGCCGCCCCCCGCATCGCCTGCTTCGCCGTCTCCAGCCCACTCGCCAGCCGTATCGCCAGGCAACGATCCGGTTGCGGCCGACGCGTCTGCGCCATCACCTGTCGATGCCAATGAGGCCGAGCGTGGATTAGAGTCTGACACCAATATGCGGGACGCGCCGGATTTCGACGAGACCGAACCGCCATTTGGCAGCGTGCAGGACGACCTTCCCCCTGCTCCCCGCCCTGCAGAGGAGGGTGGACCGTCGCGTTTTGACCATGCCCCTCCCTTCAGGCCGAGCCGCAATATCACGAATCTCTGGACATGGGCGGCAGCGCTGTTTGCCGTGCTTGCGCTAGGTACGGTTGCAGCAGTCAATTACGTCGGCCTGCCCGACTGGGTTCCGGTATCGCGGCCGCTGTTCGGCGCGGCGCAGCCGGATCTGGAACTTCGCTTCCCGGTGGAACAGCAGGAAAGGCGCACGCTACCCAACGGCACCGAGTTTTTCGGAGCCCGCATCGTCGTCGAAAACACCGCACGCGAAACGCGTTCAATCCCGCCCATACTCATTGTATTGAGGGACCAGCGCGAACGGCAGGTCTACAGCTGGGTGGTTCAGCCACCTCAGTCCAGCCTGTCTCCGGGCGAGGAACTGACGATCAACGAAGCGGTGACCGACGTACCGAAATCGGCGGTTTTTGCCGATATTGGCTGGGCACCCCGCTAACCTGCCGATTGTACCTACAAAGATGCTTGCGAGCCACCGGTCTCGCTGCTAGTGGCGCCCACCTACCGGCGGGAGCAGCCCTTGGCGGATTCGCTCCCGATGCAGACTGTGTGCGGTCGTGGCGGAACTGGTAGACGCGCAACGTTGAGGTCGTTGTGGGTGAATAACCCGTGGAAGTTCGAGTCTTCTCGACCGCACCATACAGTCTGTATCTCACCGCTTCATTTCGATGCGGTGGTATACACGCCCGAGAAACGGCGCAGTTCCACGCCATTCCACACCGCACCGTCGCGCAATTGCAGTCAGAGACGGCCGCGGCAGGCCGAACAGATGGCTTAGATATAGGCCCGTCTCTGGAGCCGCAAATTCTGACTGCACTTGGGTTGATGGGCTTCAGTCGAAGCCTAGGAGCCTGCGCTGCTCGTCCCATGCGAATGGTAGCTGAGCGGAGGCAAGCCGTTTTGCATTGAGCGCCTCTGGCTGCCGCCCTTCGACAATTGCCTTGATGATCTCAGGATCAAGGCACGCCAGCTGGACCAGTTTGCCAAGGCGTGTTCGGCAGCGTCCATGCTTCGCGGCGATACTGGCGATCGATTGATCGGGTAGCCCTTCGACAAGGTCTCGCGCAGTGATCGCCTCGGCCACGAGTGCAATGAGCCTGGGGTCACGACGAGGCGCCGGCGCTATTGCCTGGTTCGGAGCGGGAATAATCAGACGCAACTGGTGGCCTCGCCTGACCTTAACCGCTGGTACGATCAACTCGAGACGGTTGTCTGCAAGTAAGTCGGCCGTGACATTGAGTTCGCGAGCCAGCCCGGTGCCATCGAGCATTATGGTGACGTGCTCCTTTTGCAGGTCGACCCTCCCAACGATCCGCTCCAGCAAATCTGCCTTCTGATGCGCCTTTCCGG
Organism: uncultured Erythrobacteraceae bacterium; assembly: GCA_950071875.1. Classification (GTDB taxonomy): domain Bacteria; phylum Pseudomonadota; class Alphaproteobacteria; order Sphingomonadales; family Sphingomonadaceae; genus Qipengyuania. The sequence continues at coordinate 2,290 of CATMNW010000289.1, forward strand.
AGCTTAGTATGTCGTGGTTGGCAGTCGCTCGCTCCCGAAGCTTTACGACGTCTCGAGCATTCTGGTCGCATCCTTGCGCGAGCCCATGGACGATGCGCTCGGCGTTGAATTGTTGGGATATTTGCTCACAGACCAAGCGCTCTAGGTCATGCGCGTTGACCCGCCATGCAGGTGAGCCTTTGACCTCATCAGGCCGGGTCACATAGTAGCGATAGCGCTTCTTGCCGCGCTGGGCATGGGTCGGGGTCATTGCCCTGCCCTCGCCATCAAATACCTTGCCGACCAGTAGGCTCGGGTTTTGGTTCCGCTTGCGACGCGATGATCCGCAAGCATTGCTTGTCAGCATCGCCTGCACCTTTTGCCAAAACTCCTCGTCAATGATTGGCTGGTGCTCGCCTGGGTAGGCCTTGCCCTTGTGGACGATCATACCGCGATAGATGCGGTTCGATAGCAGATGATAGAGCGTCCCTCGTCGGTAGATGCTTCCTCCGCGATGCGGCCCACTGGTACGCTGCTGGACCTTGGTCCGGTATCCTTGCTCATTCAGTTCCTCAGCCAGTGCCGGAACGCTGCCCAGCGCCAGATAACGCTGCATGATATGACGGACCTGCTCGGCTTCGTCAGGCTTTGCCACCAGCTTGCGATCGCGGACCTCGTAGCCAATCGGAACCGGCCCTCCCATCCACATGCCCTTCTTCTTCGAGGCGGCGATCTTGTCACGGATACGTTCGCCTGTGACTTCGCGCTCGAACTGGGCGAAGCTCAACAGCATGTTGAGCGTAAGCCGCCCCATGCTGGTCGTCGTGTTGAAGCTCTGGGTGATGCTGACAAAGCTCGCCCCTGCCCCGTCCATGACCTCGACGATCTTGGAGAAGTCGGTCAGGCTGCGAGTCAGCCGATCGATCTTGTAAAGCAGTACGATATTGATTTTGCCTGTCTCGATGTCGGCAAGAAGTCTCTTCAGGCCCGGTCGCTCCATGTTCCCGCCCGAGAAGCCGCCATCATCATAGCGGTCCTTCAGGACCACCCAGCCTTCGTGCTGTTGGCTCAGCGCGTAGGCGGCACAGGCCTCATATTGAGCATCGAGGCTGTTGAACTCCTGCTCGAGACCATCCTCGGTCGATTTGCGCGTATAGATTGCGCACCGCAGCCTCTTCTCAGCCATTGCTCGTAAGTCCGAAAAAACGGGGCCCCGACCAATGGGCGCCGGTCACGTGTCGTGCGATCTCGCTGAGGGAGCGCCAAGTGCGGTTGTCGTAGGCAATCCCTTCTTCCAGCACATCGACGCTTATCGTCTGCCCGTTCCATTCCCTCACTAGACGCGTCCCAGGTAACAGCTGCGGTCGCTGAGATTGGACAGTGCTCTGATCGGCATCCCTAGCAAGACACAGCACCTCGCGCTTCACCAGCGCTGGCAGGCCACCATGACGCCTTTCCTGCAACCGCTGGGCGAGCATTCTTCCGAGAGCCGAGGGCGGCACGCGCGGTGGCACCCCCTCACCCATCTGTTCCCATCGCTCGCGCAGCTCTTGCGGGGTCATGTTGGGAATGGCCGCGAGGTCCTGCTC